>JAIRLP010000120.1 GCA_031259365.1 Rickettsiales bacterium | reverse complement strand
CAGTAAACCCTGAAAATAACGTTTGTTTTGTTCGCGTAGAATTGAAATCTGATGATTCCAAGATTAATGTGTCTGATATCCCAGCTGTTTATTATGAAATGGGTCGCACTATTACTTGTGGATCATGGGCAGATTCTAAAAAATTAGAAAGCCGTATCTTGGATGCCAAGAAATCAGCCAGAACATGGGGAACTGTGGCCGGCGTCGTTGGTGGCGCGGGTGTTGGTGTTGGCGCGATGGAATTATTTGGTAACAAATTGATTGGTGGCGCGGTTGAAGGACAAAAGGGCCAATTAAGAAAAGACAGAGACGATTACCTGCGTTCACAGCTGGTTATTCTTAAAACAGAAAACCCAACTGAATATAATAAATTCAAAGAGCAAATGCGGATACTGAATGAACAATGTGAAAGTAATGTATGGAAAGTTGATGGTGCAGTCCGCCCACCAGAATGTGATGAATTTAATTATAAAGCATTCCTGACATTATAAAGACCCGCGATTTGCGGGTTTTCTTTTAGACACTGTTAACAATCATCACCCGTCAAATTCATAAAACTTTTGCTAACAGTGTCTAGTCAAATATTAATTTATAAAGGTGATGTTAATTTGTCTTTATTGAAATTGGTTAAAATCCTATACTGATCATCATGAGGGATTTATTCAACAAACTTTTGATATTGCGAACACCAGGGATCGGTCCGGCGAAATATGCTGAACTGATCGCCAAATTTGGTGATGCAGATAGGGCTGCCCAATCTTTGACACATGACGATTCGTTCAAAGATTCTGTATGTAAAGAAATGGAAACAGCAGATAGGTTAAACATAAAATATCTGTGTGATGATGATGAATTGTACCCGGCTAGTCTGCGGGCTATTAGAAATCATCCCCCTGTTTTAACAGTGCGTGGAAATATGCAGGTCTTTGCAAAGCAATCAGTTGCAATCGTGGGTACACGCCATGCAACTGGGGCCGGATTGCGATTCGTATCTGATATGGCAAAATCTTTTGCTGACCATAATCATGTTGTGGTCAGTGGAATAGCGATGGGCACGGATGCCGCGGCACACAAGGGGGCGTTGCTGTCATCTGGCGAATCGCAAACCATCGCAGTCTTGGCTGGCGGTGTGGATTATATATGGCCGTTGGAAAACGAATCGTTATATTACAAAATTATTGAACGTGGCGCCGTCATCAGCGAAATGCCAGTTGGTTTTCAACCGAATCGCAGCAGCTTTGCATTACGTAACCGTTGGATTGCGGGGCTTTGCGACAGAATGGTTCTGGGCGAAGCCGATTTAAAATCCGGCAGTATGGCCACGGCGCGATTCGCAATCGAATATGGCAGACCAGTGTATGCAATCCCATCACACCCAAGTGATCCGCGGGCTGCAGGTCCAAACAGTCTTATCAGGGATAAAAAGGCGATTATTTGCCTTGGGGCACAAGATTTCTTTGAAACGGACAAAAAGACGTCCAGAACAGATACAACAAATAATAAAAGTCCGATGGAAAATTCACTGATTGATAAATTAGGAATAATTCCGGTATCCGAATCTGTATTGGCAGAACTTGTCAAAAAATCCGTTGCGGAAATAAAACGAGATTTGGTGGTCCTGGAATTGCAGGGATTAGTGGCAAAAGTAGATGGTGGTTATATTCAAATCTGATTTGTGTTTTGTATATACAGTGTCTATACAATACGCAGAAATCTGCTGAAAATTCGAATCGGTGTCAAAAAATAAATCTTAAAAAATTGTGCAACTATTGGTTGCAAATTGAAATAAATCTTATAACTTAACTGACGTATCCAAACGGTTGAGAGATCAATCAAAACATCGCGAGAGAGAATGTAACATAAACAGTAAATTTCTATAAGCAAAATAATAACTGCAAATGGAATTTAGTGTTTATGTACAGGTGGTTTTTATATTCTGTGCGGACATCGAAACTCTTTTAGGGAAGGAAGGAGAAGCTGCATGCAGGCAACAGCAAAAAAATTGGTGACAACACCAGAATCAATTAAAATGGCTATGGCTGCAAAAATGGATTCTGCCGGTTACACTTCTTGGATTGCGCCCGCTAAAATTGATGTATGTTCTGATGTTTTGTCTGTGATTGCCCCTAACCAATTCTCGGCAGATTTTATCAAAAGTGTTTATTTAAGTGTTTTAGACTCCGTTGCGGCAGATTTTAATTTGTCTTTGCATGTTGGTACTGCTGCATCCAGCCAGACAGTTGCCACAACAGCAAATGATAATGTTTCCAAGGTCTTCATCCCAGCCCCGATTGTAACAACAGTTCCGGTCGCATTTGACGGCTTTATTTCATCCGAAGAAAATGCATTTGTTGTATCTGCTTGCAAAAAATTGGCGGCAGGCGCAGTTTCTTTTTCCCCATTGTTTATTTATGGCACCACTGGTTGTGGCAAAACATTATTGGCCAAATGTATTTCTAATGCATCTAATGCACGTGTATTGATGATGTCTGGTGGTCAGTTCGTATCCGAGTTCGGTCGCAGCATGCGCGAAGGTTCTGTATTTGCATTCAAGGATTTCTGTCGTAACTGCGATACATTTATCTTGGATGATGTTCAGGTGCTGGCGGGCAAAAAAGCAACAACAGAAGAATTCGTACAATTGGTTTTGGATTTGCGCGCCGCAAATAAAAATGTTGTTTTGACTGCGAACGCAGCACCGGCGTCGCTGGGTGGATTTGATCGCCGTGTACAGTCTTTGTTTGCATCAGGTTTGGTTGCAGACGTTGCGACCCCAACCAAGAATGTTAAAAAGACAATGTTGATACGCAGCGGCGTTGCATTGGATGTTGCCGAAATGTTATCAGGCCGCGTTGCCGGGGATTGTCATTTGATTTCTGGTGTTGCAATGAAGATCAAGACATACACAGAATTGATGGGTGAAAAAGTCACAACATCTGTTGCAGAAAGATTGTTGTCCGATACATTGCAGAAAAATAAAACACCATTGTCTATGGTTAAATCAATGTGTTCAAGACTGGGTGTTTCTTTTGATGAAATTTGTGGCAAGGGTCGCGCCCGCACAATTGTTCGTGCTCGTCAGATTATGATGACAGCTTTAAAGACAGCTACAAACTTGTCTTTGGCAGAAATTGGTCGTCTTGTTGGCGATCGTGATCATGCAACAGTATTGTATGCCATTGCACAGACCGAAAAATTAAAGGCAACAGATCTGATGGTTGCCGCTGAAATTGAACAAATGATCGAAGAATGTCGTTAAACGGCGAAGCCGCCGTGGGCTTTCTATCTCATATTCAGGATTAGATATGTAATTATCCTTATTTATAAAATTAGAAGTTTCGATATTGTGGTGCGTTTGGATACTTACTTGCAACATAAATTAACCCACGATAATGCCGTGGTTTTTTATATTTGATCTTTTTATGTGAACCTTTTTATGATATAATCTACACATTAGTAGGAGATTTTATATGAAGAAATTAGCTATTTTTTCAGTTTTATTGTTGGCTTTTAGTGGCTATATGAATGTGGCGACTGCAGCAGAAGATTGCGAACCTGTAGATTTGTTGACAGCTAATAAAGTCAATAGCGTTGAACGTTTACAAATTGGCAGTGGTCAATATTTGATTTGTGATGCGGATGTAGGACCAAATGAATGTAAATACAATACTGTTGTTCTGTATAACAACACGGCTGTCTACTGTAAGGATATAGGAGGCACGGCTGTTGATGAATGGGTTCCAGCTGATAATATTAGTGATTGTCCTGATAATTTAAGCACTTACACAATTGTGGGAGATTATGCAATACAGGACATTACAAAATGGAAAGCACGAGGAAATGGTGCGTATATATTGGATAGCAAGAAATGGACATATCGACTGGGCAACATATGCAAAATCAAAAAAAACGTGGTCACAACAAAACAATGCCCGTATAACAATCAATCTTATGATGTGGGGATGTATAAGCCAGATTCTTGTGCAGACATGAGAAAAAAGGATGCTAAGATCAAAGCAGCAGCCGAAGTATGTCAAGCTGATGGAACATGGTCTGCATGTAAAGTAATTTCGTGTGTTGATGGCAAGGCGCCAGTGAATAACGCATGCCCAGGTTCTGGCAATGGCGGCGGTACTGTTTATATTAATGCCGAAGCTTGTCGTAAATTACCAGCATCTGTTGCAACATGGAATGTAAAAACATTGACATGTGACTGTGTTGATCAAACCAAAAGATATGATCGCGCATCAAATTCATGTGTTGCTAAAACAGGACTAGGGAATCCAGACAATCCAGTAAATCCAGGGACCCCAGTGGTTACAGTCTTCAGTTGTGATTCAATGGCAGATATGGCTTGGGTTCGTGAAATGCAGGTAAAGTATGCGAACAATAAAACAATATCTGATTATATCGCTCAGATCTTGAAGTTTTGTGCGGATGCGAAACGCAACGAATCAGATTTCAATAACTATATTACCCAGTTAAGAATCCTGATTCAAAGAATGGAACAACAGCAGGCTGAAGATAATAAAAGAGATCAAAGTGATGCCCTGGAAAGAATCAACAATGCCTTGGCAAGTATTAATATGATGCGCACAGGTTATGAATCCGATGCCAGTGTATGGAAAACATCCGAAGGTAAATTCAACACAACCCGTCTGGTATCAGATTCCGTTGCTGGTGTTGTGCTGGGGACCGCAGGTGGTTTGATCACCAGTAACGTGATCAAAAAGAATCAGATCAAAGGTGGATTTGAAGATATCAGCTGTGCAATCGGTGGTCAAGTGGTTGCCGGTTGGAGCGATGAATTCAGCGTCGGCATCCGATAAATTAAATGCTGTATGTATCTATCACGGTTGGGCTTTCTTATGTGCCACTTGTACACGACGAAATCCCAACCGTTTCTATATCCAAGACATAATTTAATTTCTTAGATAAATTAAATATAATGCCGCATCTGTGCGGCATTTGTTTTTGGTCATGTATGTCTTTGTACATTTTTCTGTTGTCATATCGCGGCTGTCATTCCGACGAAAGTCGGAACCCGGGTAATCTAAAGCGCGAAGCAAACAAAACGAGACCCAGGTGGTTAAGCACATTGCTCTATTTACCTAGGTCCCGTGGTCAAGCCACGGGATGACAACGTTTTTATATCACAACTTTATTACCTGAATCCCGACTTTCGCTGGGGTGACAATGATTTTATGTCTTTACCTGTGTGTGATGGATGGGGTGACGTGGGTATATGTTGTTGTGCTGACAAAGATTTTATGTATTTAAAAGTTGCATTATTGTCAGTTGACCATAATTTAAATAAATACGTCTTTTACAAACTTGGCATGTTCGGCAATAAATCTAAATCTGAATTCAGGTTTTTTACCCATCAATTCAGATACCAGTGTTTTTGTTTTTTCTGCGTCTTCGGCACCTTCTTCGGTACGTGGTGGCAATTCAACACGAATCAAACGACGCGTCTTGACAGACATGGTTGTTTCTTTTAACTGGTTTGGCATCATTTCACCAAGACCTTTAAAGCGCGATATTTCAACCTTCTTGTTTTTGTACTTGGTTTCCTTCAATTCTTCTAATTCTTCGTCTGTATCAACATACACAGATTCTGTTCCATGTGTTACCTTGTACAATGGGGGACAAGACAAATACAAATGACCGCCATGAATTAACTGTGGCATCAACTGGTAAAAGAATGTCATCAGCAAGGCGGCGATGTGGCTGCCGTCAACGTCCGCGTCAGTCATCATAATAACCTTTTCATAACGCAGTTTGCTTTCGTCCCAATCTTTGGCAGTACCGGCACCGATAATGTCAATCAGTTCATTCAATTCTTTGTTGTCAGTAAATCTTTCGTTGGAATTGGACATAACGTTCAAAACTTTGCCACGTAATGGATAGATCGCTTGTGTTGCACGTTCGCGTGC
>JAIRLP010000098.1 GCA_031259365.1 Rickettsiales bacterium | reverse complement strand
CCACAAGCGGCTGAGCGGAATCGATAACCTTTTTCATCGCGTCGATACCACCGCTGGATTTCAATACATCGTCTGGATCCGCACCGTGCGGCATAAAGGCGAATCTTATGTCCGAATTATCGCGAAGAAATGGCAGCGCAACGGATACTGCGCGCGCGGCCGCCTTTTGTCCCGCGTTGTCGCCGTCAAAACAGAATGTAATGTTGCGGTTTAGCTTGCACAAGGTGGCGACATGTTCTTCGGTCAACGCAGTACCCAGAGGCGCCACGGTTTCTAGAAATCCGTGAACATGCATTTGGATTGCGTCGATCTGACCCTCTACCACTATGGAACGGTTGTTTCTATGGATGGCGTCGCGCGCGAAATTCAGGCCGAATACGGTTTTTCTTTTATGAAACAGTTCTGTGTCCGCTGTGTTTATGTATTTAGGTTCGCTGCCATCCAGACTACGGCCCGAAAATGCGACGATCTGCCCCTGCAGGTTGAAAATAGGGAACATCAGCTTGTCGCGGAAGAAATCGTACGGACCGTAATCGCCGCGGCGCGCAAGTCCCGTCGATTGTAGGGTTTCAAATTTTGTGTTTATAAATTTGTTTACAATTATGTTGTTTTTTGGCGCATAGCCCAGGCGATACTTTTTTATCGTATCTGCACTAAATCCGCGCTTTTTTATATATTCCAGCGCCGTCTTGCCTTCGGGTTCGAACAATTTCTGCTGATAGATTTTTGCGGCGGATTCGGAAATGCCGAAGTAAGATTCTTCGTGCGCGATTTGTGCCGCGGGCTTCGGCTTATATTCTGGCATCTTTATGCCGACCATTTGAGCCAGCTCGGCAATCGCCGCCTTAAAATCCATGTTTTCGGATTTCATGATAAACGAAATGATATCGCCATGCTCGCCGCAGCCGAAGCAGTGATAAAATCCTTTTTGTTCGTTGACAGAGAAGCTCGGCGTTTTTTCATTATGAAAAGGGCAGCATCCCCAATGGTTTTGGCCTTTTTTAGTCAGCGGAACGCGGCGTCCGACGACGTCTACGATTGATAAACGTTCCCGCAGTTCATCTGTAAAATTGCGGTTATATGGTGCCATTTTTCTTTTTTATCTCGTCAAATCTTTGATAAAAGAAACGTAATTCGTAATATCAATGTTTTCTATAATTGTATCTATTTGTTTGATATAAAAATGTTCGGATTTTTCAGATATAAGATAGTTTACTTTAATTCCCATAGATTGCAATCTTTTGTAAGTTTCTTTTCGTTCTTGTTTTAAAACATTATCTTTTCCAGCCTCTATCCAGTCTACTTGAAAATCTGTTTTTGGTTTGTTTGGCAAAGGAAGCTGTTCAAGAATATCCGCGCTGAATACAATTACTCTTTTTGCCCCATTAGACAACGCCATGCGTATTGCCAAGTCTGAACCCTGAGAATAACCCAGCCAAACAACATCATTAAAAGTTTGTTTTCGAGCGGTTAAAATCTTATCCGTTTCGGATTGAATATACTGTAGTGATTGTATAAATTCAGTTTTTGTTTCTGGTTGCTTGTTTATGTTGTGCCAACGAAACCCGTCCCTGTGTGGAAATTGGGCTGTAATTGGAATCAAATCAGCATTAAACAATTCTGCTATATCATTAAATGGTTTAAACAAAGGGTCATTAGGTTTTTTCCCTTTTCCATGAAAAAATATCATAGATGTTTTCATTGCTCAACTCATGCTTTCTTTTTGCCCCAGGCTTTTTTTGTGCCTGGTTTTTTGTTGTTAATTAATTCAATCGCTTCTTCCAGCGCAGGCTGTTCCTTGACGGAAACGTTTACCTTGTTAGATGAAATGTATGCGCCAAATCGGCCAGATGGATAGAACAGAATCGCTTTGTCTGTTTTTGGATTAATGCCCAGATCGATACTTTCAGCCTTTTTCTTTTCAGCAGATAATAATTCTGCAGCAATTTCCGCAGTGATTGTTTCTGCCGTATAGCCCTTGGCAGATGCATTCTTTTTGCCATCGGTTACGTATGGACCATAACGACCAACCTTGTAAAAGACATCATTACCCAATGCAACATCGGTCTGTGGTGCTTTATCTTCCATTGTATCGTGGACCACACCATCAGAAATCGTATCCAGACGCTGTGTATGCTTGCATTTCGGGTAATTAGAACATCCAATAAATGCGCCATACTTGGACAACTTCAATCCCAACATTCCGTCACATGCTGGACATTTGTTATCCCCGTCTTTGAAAAGATGAGAAGCAAGGTTTTCATTCAATTCATCAATGATCTGAGTTGTTGTAACATTTTTTGCATTTTCAATCATTGCGTGTGTTGGATTCCAAAAGGCTTCCAATGCTGGAATCTTTTTAGCTGTGCCATTAGATACATTGTCCAAAGTTTCTTCGGTCTTGGCGGTAAAGTTCACATCAATCAAATCTGTGAAATATTTATTCAGATATGCCGCAATTACCCATCCACCATCTGTTGGGTGAAAGCGGCGTTGTTTATCCTGTTCCACATAGTTACGATCAACGATTGTGGACATAATTGCCGCATAAGTAGATGGGCGACCGATTCCCAGTTCTTCCATTTTTTTAACCAAGGATGCTTCGGTGTAACGTGCGGGCGGTTGTGTAAAGTGCTGGTTCGGGTTCAATTTTTCAATTGTGATCGCGTCGCCGACGTTCAATTCTGGCAACTTGGTTTCGCCATCGTCATCAGACGCATCATCCTTATCTTCAATATAGACCTTCATAAAACCGTCAAATGTACGTGTGGTGCCAACACTGTGGAATACAGATCCGTGTGCCGGTTCTGTGATATCAACGGATACGCTGTCGAATTGTGCGTTTGTTATTTGGCATGCGATCGTACGCTTCCAAATCAAATCATATAATTTATGTTCATCGCCTGTTAAACCGGTTGCTGGTTTATCAAATGTTGTTGGGCGGATTGCCTCGTGAGCTTCCTGTGCATTCTTGGATTTGGTTAGATAAACATTTGGTGATTTTGGCAAGAAATCGTTACCGTACGCCTTGCCAATAAATCCGCGAATATCAACAACACTGTCCGCAGACAAGTTTGTCGCATCGGTACGCATATAAGTAATCAAACCTTGTTCATATAACTTTTGTGCGGCCGACATCGTACGTTTTGAAGAAAAATAAAGTTTACGCGCAGATTCCTGTTGCAAGGTGGATGTTGTAAATGGCGCAGCAGGTTTACGTGATACCTTTTTCTTTTCAATATTCGTCACAGTTGCGGCAATTGGAACCTGTAAAACATTCAGGATTTTATCCATTTGTTCTTTGTTCTGGAGAGTCGTTTTTTCGATCTTTTCACCACCGAATTGTGACAATTTTGCACCGAATCCAGATTTGTCTTTGACGCAATCAACTTCCAAAGACCAATATTCAATCGCCTTAAAAGCTTCGATTTCGCGTTCGCGATCAACAACCAATTTCACGGCCACAGATTGTACACGACCAACGCTGCGACCCAGATGTTTGCGCCATAACAAAGGAGATACCTGGAATCCAATCAGATAATCCAATGCGCGACGAACCAAATAAGCATCAACCAAGTTCTGATCGATTTCGCGAGGGGTCAGTAACGCTGCCTGGACAGCCTTTTTGGTAATTTCATGGAAAGCAACACGATAAACTTTTTTGTCGGCCAATGCTTTTTTGTCTTTTAATATATCCAACAGATGCCATGCAATGGCTTCCCCTTCGCGATCCGGGTCAGATGCCAGATAAACCGCATCAGCTTTTTTCAATTCATCTGTGATTATTTTAATTTGCTTTTCTTTGCCAGGCATGATTTGCCATTTCATTGCAAAGTCATTATCAAAATCAACACTGCCGTTTTCAGGAATCAAATCACGCACATGACCCACACTGGCCACAACGCGCCAGCCAGCCCCAAGGTATTTTTCAATGGTTTTTGCTTTTGATGGAGATTCAACAATCAATAAGTTCATAGTGGACCGCATTTAAAAATTATAATATTGTTTTGTTTGTGAATAAATTATCATATGACAAGGTTTTTTGCGAAGTATGTATAAATCATACATGCAAGCAGAAAGCCGCGTTCAGATGGTAATTTAGACCAAACCCTTTCGGGCGCCGTCAAATTATCCCATAACCTTCGCCAATTTTCAAGCCAATATGACATATTGTCATAAAAATTGACTTGGTTCTAAAATAATTTATCAGGCGCAAAAATTAGAATTTCTAAATGTGGTCCTAAAATCCTTTGGCAGAAAGTTGCTGGTCTTTGTTAACATGTGCGTTTTGGCATAATCCAAATCCAAACATCAATGAAAGCAAGCTGCTGCCACCGAATGACATCAACGGCAGAGGCACCCCAACGGTTGGCATCAACCCCAAAACCATGGAAATATTTATAAAGTAATAAACGAAGAAGTTCAACATAAATCCAAAACATAATAACTGTCCGAACCTGTTTCGGCAGGTTTTGGCCATCCAGAACAAGACAACGATGATAACACCATACAAGATTAACAGTGCCATTGCGCCTGCAAATCCAAATTCTTCGCCCAACATGGTAAAGATAAAGTCAGTTTGTTTTTCAGGCAAGAACTGTTGCTGGGACTGGGTGCCTGACATATATCCTTTGCCAACCAAGCCACCAGACCCAAATGCGATCTTGGCCTGGTTGATTTGATATCCGGAACCTTGGGCATCATGATCTGGATTAATGAATGTGATGATGCGTTCGCGTTGATAGTCGTGTAATCCGCCGAACCAGGCAACTGGGGCTGCCAAGACTGCCAAAATGGCACCAACAAGAAACCATTTATTTTGCGCGCCCGCGATATAGAGCATACCAACAGCAATCATTCCCAAAGATAACGCTGTTCCCAAATCCGGTTGTGCCACGATCAATACAAATGGCACCAATAACAAGGCCGCAGGAATTAAATAGTTCTTTAACTTTATGGATTCGATGGAATTCATCCATGCGAAATATCTGGCCAAGACCAACACCAGTGCGATCTTGATAATTTCAGATGGTTGAAAATGAAAGATGCCGAAATCCAGCCATCGCTGTGCACCCATGCCTGTATGTCCCACAAATGTCACCAGTATAATCATAATCAGCGCAATCGCATAAATAATATAAGCAGATTTTATCCAAAGCTTGATATTCGAAAAGGCCGCAAAGAAAAAGACAGCAAACCCAACAAATATCTTAGATAATTGTGACAATGCAAACGGGCGCCAAGATCCGCCACCTGCGGAATATAAGACGACCAAAGAGATTGCCAGAACCAAAACCATCGGCACAAACAACGCCGGCGAGAAACGTTTTAGTTTTTCTGACAGTGTCATCATATTTGCATTTGAAACCCGGGTTTGTTTAGTCATTATTTGCCTTTGTTTTGTTCGTGGGAAAATGGTCAAGCATCAAGGTTTTTTGAGAAGGATGTATATTATACATCCAAGCAGAAAGCCGAAGATAATTGTCGATTTGACCCGAACCCCAATCTTACCCACAAAAATCCGGCAGGTTTTTTGGGATCTGGGTGGGGCGCCGTCAAATTTTTCCATATTCTTCTTAATTTTTTAATACAATATCGCCTATATTGAATTAAAAAATCAATTGAACCTGTGATAATTTCCCTGTCGCAAAACAATCGCACATAATGGTCAAACAAACAATTTGTTTAGCCATTTTTTAATAGTTCCCTTATTGTGTCGCGGGCGGCTCTTGCTGCTGGTCCTGAACTGCCTGAATGTTCTGTAATTGTACAGATTGCATATTTTGGATTTGTGGTCGGTGCATATCCCACAAATAATCCATGGTCACGCAAACTCCATCTTAATTGGTCATTGGTCAAGACACCGCTGTCGCGTTCTTTTTGTGAAATATTTCGAACCTGGGAAGTCCCGGTTTTACCACCCATCTTTTTTCCATTAACATTCAGTGCACTGCCAGATGCGGTACCACCTTGTTGTAATACTTGTTCCAAGCCTTTAAATACAGCTGTTAGATTTTTCGTTTGCAAATTGAGACTTTCAAAATGTTCAGGTGTGTTACGTTCAATCAGTGTTGGCATAACTTTTTTATTCGATGCTGTACGCGCCATCATGACCGCCAATTGCAGACAGTTAGATAGGATAAAGCCCTGACCAATTCCAGAAATGATCGTATCGCCATGCAACCATCTTGCCCCGATGCGTTTTTCCTTCCATTGTCTATCTGGGACAACACCTTCCATTTCACGTGGCAAAATATCATGCATAAATTTTTCAGACAAACCAAGTCTTACGGCCATGGCCTTGATTGAATCAATACCAATACGTAATGCAATTTGATAAAAATATGTGTCGCAAGAATGTTTTAAGGCGTCGGCCAAATCTACCCAGCCATGTCCTTTGCGTTCCCAGCAGCTGAAGCGTCTGTCGCCATAATCCCAATATCCCGGACAGAAAATCTTTTCAGTTGGCAGCAGTGCGCCGGATTCCAATGCAGCCAAAGCAACGACAATTTTGAATGTAGAACCAGGTGGATATAATCCTTCTAATACTTTGTTCATAAATGGTTTGGCGATATCTTTCCGTAATTCGGCAATATATTCTTCACCATCGTCGTCGCGGAAATTATTTGGATCAAAACTTGGGGCTGATACCATTGCAACAATATTACCGGTTTCAATTTCAATTGCGCACCCACAACCAGAACGATGCATGGCCAATGCGTCATACAGCTTTTTTTGAATATCATCGATAATTGTTGTTTTGAGACGGGCGCCCATCTTCGCTTCGATAAATTGTGATTTATCTTCACCTGTGATACGCCCCGCCGCATTTGCGATCATGACAGTTTGTCCAGGTTCGCCCAACAGTTCTTTGTTAAATGTTTTTTCTAGTCCCGTAATTCCGTGCGTATAAAAAGGTGCATTTGGAACAGGTTTATCTGGAACACCCACATAACCAAAAACTTGTGCACCTGCAGGCCCCAATTCATAAATACGCGTAAAACCACTGCGAATGTGCAGGCCCGGCAGATTTTGCGCCTGTAATTCTGCCAGTTTGTTCCAATCAGAATTTTCGCTGACCAAGACCGGTTGAAATTTTGCTTGGCGGCGAATCTTGGCATAGATGCGGTCAACTTTCTTCTTTTTTAATTTTAATTCTTGGGCAACGATATCAATCAACGCATCTAGATCATAGGCTTCTTCTGGGATGATATAGATTCGATAAATAGGCGCATCGCGAGAAATCGCCCCCCCCGAATGACTTAAGATTTTACCGCGTTCAGGCATATTGATTTGAATGCGGAAAGAATTGCTTTCAGATTTGCGTTTATATTCCCAATAGCTGAAAACCTGCATATGCAGCATACGCAACACCAGTGCGGATGTTAAAACAGCCCCTGCGGTCAGGAACAGAGCAGAACGTCTGTCAAAAAGGCGGGCGACTTCGGTATCAATCATTGTCAGTTATCTTTCTAGCTAGTACAGTAAATGGAATATATAAAACACTTGCCCAACAAAATAACCATATTGCGCGGATAAAGCCAGCCCCACTCCATCCAATCAAGGACAGCAATGCGGCTGAGGCACCAAAATATCCCATGAATATCAGCAAACCATCATTTTTCTGTCTTGTCAAATCAACAAAATTCTGAAAACCATTAATCGCATAAAAGAAACAGTAAATTGTGGTCCAATACAATAAAGTATCGGATTTATAATCAATTAAGAAACAAAAGACAGCCGCGAAAAACACAAACCAAGAAGCCGACTTGATAAAAGAATAATAGAATATTGGAATCAAGGCCAAAATACCACCAGGATTCCAGAATGGCACTGATAAACGCCACAGTAAAATTACCGCCAGAAAAGGAAAAGCGGTTTTCAAGAAATGGACTGTTTTATTCATTGTTTATACTTATCTTTGCTGTCAAACTGTAAAACCATAACATTTGATATGCGGCTGGCCCTTAAAACAGAAGCGTCTGTGGAATTGGTCATGTCCCCAACCATTATTCCATCTGGTAATACGCCGCGGAT
>JAIRLP010000094.1 GCA_031259365.1 Rickettsiales bacterium | reverse complement strand
ATACCCCACGCGGTAATGTTTACAGTTTTCATCAAAGCAGCTTTTGGCGTTTCACTAAATTTTGTGGCAAGATCGGATTGGTCATTTGGGCTTCTTGGTCAACATATGTCTTTATGTATCACCGCCCATTGTTACAGCATCGCACACAACAGCTGGAAGAAGCCAAGGCCGAACATGCACGCCAAATCAGCGACATGATGACGTATTTGAAAAAGTATAACGATCTGGCGCGCGGCTTGAATGTTATTGATGATAAAATCTTGAACACCAGGAAATTAAGCGACGCCGAAAAAGATTCATTAATGAAAAAGCGTCTGAACACTTGGGGCGAATTAGATTTCTTGCAAACACGTATTTCAAATATATTTACAGACGTTGAATACGTGCCTGAATTTAAAAAGATATCCGAATTATCTGTCGAATACGACTTGGTCAAGGCAGGAAATGAAGAATTGAAAAAACAGAACCGGCAAATGAATGAAACAATGGAAATTGTCATGGATGCCGACAATCAGATTGTTGAAATGGTTTCCAAGTTAACCAAAGACAAAACAGATGATCTGCGCAAACAGATAAAACGAATTAACGGCACCGTTGCGGCATTAGGACTGAGCGAAACCACAATGATTACGCGTGCTAATAAATTCAGCAGCCAACTGGTTGGTTCTGCATTTACACCATTACAGATGGATGAAAAATTAGATCCAAAATATCAAAAACTGGCGGACAGTATGGAACTGTGGCATGGATTGGCCAGATTGAATACAATCTTGCCGCTGGGCGCACCAGTGTCCAAGGTTCGCGTTACTTCTAATTACGGAACCCGGAATGATCCATTTGACGGCAAACCCAAAATGCACAAAGGTATCGACTTTGCGGGCAAGATCGGTACGGAATTATTCGCTGTGGCCCCTGGTCGCGTTGTTTCCGCAGGGGAACGCGTGGGTTATGGAAAAACAGTGGAAGTGGATCATGGATTAGGCTTTTCGACATTGTACGCACACCTGTCCAAGATTACAATTACCAGGGGCGATTGGGTCAGACCAGGCACCGTGGTCGGCCTGGGTGGGTCATCAGGCCGTTCAACTGGACCACATTTACATTATGAAATCAGATATAATGGCGCGCCATTTAACCCGTCAAAATTTGCAACAGATAAATAGGATGAAGAAATGCTGGCATTTACAAACGCAAAAGAAAGAACATCTCCGACCATTATTGGTGCTGGATGCAAGTTGACGGGTGATATAAAAACAGAACATTCTGTTCAGATTCACGGCGTCGTTTTTGGAACCGTTTATGCAGAAACTGTGGTTATTGGTCGTGGCGGCCGCGTTGTCGGCAAAGTTATTGCACAAAATTTCTTTTTGCACGGCATGATGGAGGGCCCAGCAACCGTTGATACTGCAAATGTTTTCAACAATGCCCAAATGATAGGAACACTGTCTTATCGCACTTTGAATATTACCGGTAATAATGGTTTGGAATGCCGATTGACCAAAAGAAGGGACAAATAATAATGAACAAGAATGTTTCCAAAATTTTCATTGCAGCAGATCATCGCGGCGTCGGATTAAAATTATATTTAATTGAAATGTTGTCTTCTGCTGGCTATACCCTTGTAAACCTGGGTGTTGATGATCCAAAAAAAATGGTGGATTACCCTGATGTTGCCCGCGCTGTTGCAGACGCAATGATTGATGACAAGAATTCACGTGGTATCGTTGTTTGCGGAACAGGGGCAGGTGTATTAATCGCTGCCAATCGTTACCGTCATATCCGCGCCAGCCGTTGTGACAGATGGGAACAGGCACGTGATGATAGATTTCATGATGATATCAATGTCTTGGCATTATCCGCAGATGATATTGATATCGAAGCTTCGTTCTTGTGCGCACAAGCTTTCTTGGAAAGCCCGTTTGATGCAATTGAACGCCGCATCCGCAGAATCGAAGAAATTTCTTAAACTAAAGAACCCGCCAAACGGCAGGTTTCTTTTTATTTCACAAAATGAAAATTATTTAACTTTCTTTTTTGCTTCTTTGCTATCCATCAGATATTTCCACACTAATCCTGCAACCAATGCGCCTGCAATCGGCGCGACTACAAACAACCACAATTGTGAAATCGCAGCCGGATCTGTTGAAAAGATTGCCTGAGAAATACTGCGGGCAGGGTTAACAGAAGTATTTGTAACCGGAATTGTTGCCAAATGAATCGCAGTCAGCGCCAAGCCGATTGCAACGCCGGCAAACTTCTGATTTGCTTCCTTGGAAGTTGCCCCCAAGATCACAATCAAGAACACAAAAGTCATTACAAATTCTGTGATAAATGCAGCCGACATAGAGAAAGTCGAATATGTATTAGCAGCAAACGCACCCACATCGCCCATATAGAATGCAGACCCTGTGACAATCAAATATATGACATATGCAGCAACAGTTGCACCACAGATCTGAGATACGATGTATGGAATAACCTGACGCCATTCAAAGCGTTTGGAAATTGCCAAACCCAATGTTACAGCCGGGTTAAAATGACCGCCACTGATTGGACCAACGGCATATGCCATCACCAATACCGCCAAACCAAATGCCAACGCAATACCCGCGTATCCGATATATGGACCCGCCAAGACAGCCGCACCGCATCCGAACAATACAAGAACAAATGTTCCCAGAAATTCAGACAGAAGTTTTTTCATCTCTTCTTCCTTTTTATCTAAGGTTTATCTTCAAGATAACCGATGGAACCTTGTGACACAAACCATGGACTCGCGGCTAATAACGTCGCTCGTTTGGTTTTTATACACTCGGTTTCATTTTTATTTCCTTGTTTAAGTGATTTCTCACCTAAGTATTGTTTCATAAATCCGGGTAGTAATCAATATCATTTCATTGTATAATAAAATGAAAACCAAGGATCACAGCCCTGATTTCTACCAAAACACAACCGGGTTAAACAATATTTTAGAATATGAAAGAATTACTTTTATTATTATTTTTTATATGCACCACCATGAATGCAAGTGCATTCAGCAGAATATACGACCCTGAAAAAGATTCTGCGGCCGAAGCCGCCGCACAAAATGACAATTCATGGTTCAGTCCATTTGTTGGCGGATCCGTCGGCGTATTATTGCCAAACGCAGGATTATCAACAGGCGCCAGGTTCGGCCATTTTCGTAATTATTATAATGCTGGTTTCACGGCATTTTACGATTTCATGATCAACAAAGATGCATACGGCGTAACTTTTGACAGCTATTTTCTACGTGGTACCCAGGCAGGAACAAGACTGGATTGGATGCTGAGTATTGGCATGGGAAAGATCGTTGATTCTGATCACAAATCTGTCGATGCCGCCGTATTCAACGTTGGTACAATCGGGCAAATAACACAATCTGTGTCTGTTTATTTTCGTTTATACAATTATATTCCGATTGAATCTGGCGGGAAATACACAATTGGGTTGGATATACTGGGGTTACGGGTATCTTTTTAATAAATAAACCCTGCGATTCTGCAGGGTTTTATTTATATTCTTATCTGCCCATATTGACAAACAGGTATTGCGCACCTATAACAATAAGGTAACCTGTCAATGGAGGCACAAATGCACAAAACTGCAATATTCAATATCTTGGACAAACAACAGATCGTCATGCTATCAACAATAAGTCTGGACGGCAAACACCCACAAACCCGCGCTTTGATTAACCTTCGTTATAAATGCAAGTGCCCATCATCTTCGCTACGTGATTATTTTGATCATAATGACAAGATACTG
>JAIRLP010000054.1 GCA_031259365.1 Rickettsiales bacterium | reverse complement strand
CAGATGCAGGAAATGGCCAAAAGCGGGAAGTGGTTGGGGCACCTGGATTCGAACCAAGACCAACGGAGTCAGAGTCCGGAGTTCTACCATTAAACTATGCCCCAATGCCGGGCCATTATATATCCCACATATTCATTATGCAAGTCAAAATTTCCTATGACGCGTGCCCTTGATTGCATGTGGTCAGGGTCAAAATATAATTAGTGCTGTTCAAATAAAATTTTTGATATTACTTGCTTTTTTCGATCGAGGTTGTAATATCTGGGTAAAGATTCACATTCTGACAACAGAGAAAAAATGGGTTCGTGCATTTACTCCAGGTCTGTTTGTTGATTATGGAATGACATTTGCAAATTCTGCATTGGGAACTGACGACATATTGTCCGGCGGTGGTGTGAAACTGGGATTCAAGTATTGGATTATAGATGCGTCTGCATCCTGGGCAGCGGTTATTGCATCCGAAGATTGGATGAGTGAAGATAATCCTTTTATCTGTATATTGGATTATCTGGTCGTTTCTAGGCGCTTTGATTCACCGATTTTTATTAAAAACTTTGTTGCGGTTTTTTAGTGGTGGCATTCTTTCCTTGTATAAATTGTTGACAAATGCTAAAAATGTGCTATTTATGAATGGGTATGCATTTGTTAATAAATTGAAGGTATAAATATGAATAAAAATAATATAAAAGTCATTCCGGTGAAAAAACGAAGTCAAAATAATGAATTATGGGAAGACTTTTTACAAGGACCAATTGCCGTCGCGTGCGCCAATGTAGATTCTCATATGCCAGAAGAAAGCAGAATCGCCAGTGTGTGCCGTAAATATGCTGAAAAATACACATTTATTGCGTTGGACGAAGATAATGAAAGACAGGGTATGGTTTTGGCCCATCGTGAATTTTATCGTGTCATTATTGATAAATTAGCAGTTCGACCAGGCAAGGGACGTGATGCGATTGCGAATGCTCTGTTGCAGGCCGTAGAAACTCGTGCTTTTTCAAAAAATCAAAAACGCGATCATGAATATATTGAAACGAATCTTATTCGTATCGAACCAAATAGATATACCAAAGCGATGTTGGCAAAAACTGGATTTGAATTAACGAATTCACGCGAAGGTAACCAAAGGATGGAAAAGAAAATCGCCGCCAATGGAACTTTTCGTGTTCGTCGTGTAACTGATAAAATGCAGAAAGCTTTTGAAGTAATTTATGCTGCCCAGGAAGGTACACAAGCTTATGCAAAAATTTTACCAAGCAGTATTCAATATAACGATGCAATGGTGTACGTTCATTTTATCGATGATCAACCTGTGGGATTAATCGCTGGAAATGTTGATACTGTGGAAATCGATGGAAAAGAAATAACCCAGGCAACTTTATGTGACTTGTATACATTGGGAAAATCTGTGAACATTGACAAAGCTTTGATGGACAGTTTTGTTGTGGGTGCCCAAGACCAAAACGCAACAAGAATAGAACTGATTGATGTTGAACAAAATTTGAAAGAATTTGAAAAATTTAGACGTTTGGGTTTTGTTAAACAACAAGATGGTATTATCAAATCTTTATAATTATCAAATAAGAAACAGGAAACGCTGCCCACCGGTGGCGTTTTTTATTTATAAACTTTGGCAAATAAGATATAATGAATAGAGTAGAGAGGCTTAATATGAAAAAATTATCTTTTGTTGTTTTAATGTCTGTTTTATGCATAGGCGCGTCGTCCAAGGGACAGATTTTGACCCAACAGGCAAAGGATAAACATATGCAAGATACTTATTCAGGAAAATTAACTGCGGCACAAGAACTGTGTTTCTTTAACAAAGTTATGTATTACTGTCCTGAAATTATCTTGGCAGAAATAGAAACAAAAGAAATGCCGCCTGTAGAAGAAGAAAAAGAAGTTGTTTCTCGGGGCAAAAAAGCAGAAACTGTTGTAGAGAAAACACCGCGTTCTGAAAAAGAATCTGGACCTGTTAAAACGGATCCAGCAGTACAAGCGGCACTGGAATGCAGAATGCTGTCACTGATGGAATGTGGCGTTGATGTTGGTAAACAAGTTATGCCAGCATTGCCACAGGGCGATCTGCGGGAAAAAGCCATCACAAGATAAAACCTTGCGCCGCATCCCGTGGCGTTTTTATAGGCATGTAAACCCTGCTAATTTTAATCCCTTTGCGTGTATAATATTATCAAAGGGGGGATGTTGGGATGAAGAAAGTTTCTTTGGTGATTGTGGCGGCATTGTTGATTGTATCAGGTGTGTCTGCCCAGGATAATGGATTTACAGTAATGTATGGAACTGCTTTGACAGCACAACAAGATAAATGTTTCAAAGAAAAATCCGCCAAATGTCCAAATATGAATATACCCGCCAAGACAACTATTGTTTTTGAACGGAAACGTGAATTTCAACCCGATGCCCCAGCAGGTGAACCTATACCAAATGTGAAATCTGGTGTGCGTGATGGTTGGGAATGTCGTAAAGAAGCCTTGTCCAGTTGCGGTGTGGATGTTCCAAATCTGCAAGTTCGACGAGCTAGAACCCCAGAAGAAAAAATAGAAAAAAGATAAATAAAAACCACCCGATCACTGGGCCCCGCAAAAAGCTGCTGCATTTTTGCGGGTGGTGCGGGTGGTTTCGGGTCGTATCTACATCATCCCAGGCATTCCAGCAGGCATTGCCGAACCCGCTGGTTTTTCTTCTGGGATTTCAGTCATAACAGCGCCGGTTGTTAACAATACCCCAGCTGTTGAAGCTGCGGCTTGGATGGCTGTTTTTACAACCTTGGCAGGGTCAATAATACCCGCCGCCATCATGTCAACATATTCACTAGTCTGTGCGTTATAACCGAAGTTATAATCGCCAGATTCCAAAATCTTGCCCACAACGATTTCACCGTTCATACCTGCGTTTTCAGCAATCTGTGAAGCTGGTGCTGTAACTGCGCGGCGGACAATATCAATACCAACATCTTGGTCTGAATTTGCGCCTTTGACTTTTTCCAAGACAGTGCCTGCGCGTACCAGTGCAATTCCACCACCGGCCACGATGCCTTCGGCAACTGCGGCGCGTGTTGCGGCCAATGCGTCGTCAACGCGATCTTTCTTTTCTTTTACTTCCAGTTCAGTCATTCCGCCGACCTTGATAACGGCAACACCACCCACCAATTTAGCCAAGCGTTCTGCCAATTTTTCACGGTCGTATTCAGATGTAGATGATCCCAGCGCCTTGCGAATTTCGTCGCTTCGTGCATTGATCGCGTCACGATTGCCTGCGCCATCTACCAGTAATGTTGTGTCTTTGCCGACGACCACTTTCTTGGCGCTGCCCAATACATCGGATGTAAGATTTTCAAAAGTCATTCCCATATCGTCGCTGATCACAGTTGCGCCAGTGACGATCGCAATGTCTTGTAACATGGCTTTTCTTCTGTCACCAAATCCAGGTGCCTTGACGGCGCATACTTTTAATCCGCCGCGCAGACGGTTTAATACCAGTGTTGCCAGAGCTTCGGATTCAACGTCTTCGGCAATGATCAGCAATGGGCGGCCTGATTGTGCAATTGGTTCCAGTATTGGTAATAATGCTTGTAATCCGGTGATCTTTTTTTCCGATACCAATATCTGCGCATTATCTAATTCAGCCAACATTTTATCAGCGTTTGTCACAAAGTATGTAGACATAAATCCTTGGTCAAATTGCATGCCTTCGACAACATCAATTTCAGTTTCCAAACCTTTGGATTCAGAAACGGTAATGACGCCTTCTTTGCCAACACGTTCCATGGCATTTGCAATTTTTTCACCAATGTCAGCATCACTGTTAGCGGAAATAGTTGCAACTTGTGCAATTTCAGATGCATCTTTTACGGGACGAGCATGTTTATCAATATCTTCGATGACGGCTGTAACTGCGATATCAATACCGCGCTTTACATCCATAGGATTCATACCGGCCGCAATAACACGGCGACCTTCGCGAATTAATTTCTGGGCCAATACAGTTGCGGTGGTTGTTCCATCGCCTGCATTGTCGCCAGCCTTTTTCGCAACTTCTTGAACCATACGTGCCCCGATGTTTTCTTGGGGATCTTTTAATGATACTTCTTTTGCAACAGTGACCCCGTCCTTGGTTGCAACAGGTGCGCCATAAGACTTTTCAATAACCACCGTGCGACCTTTTGGGCCCATGGTGATCTTTACCGCATTAGCCAATTTATCAACACCACCGGCCAATTTATCTGTGTCGAATATAATATCTTTTGCCATTTTAAATCTCCGTTATTCAATAATGCCCAATATATCTGTTTCTTTCAGCAAAATATAATCTTTGCCTTTGATTTTGACTTCATTTGCGCTGGCTGCCCACTTGGCAAACAATACGCTGTCGCCCACTTTTACAGTCATTGGGATACGTTTATCGCCATCAAAAGCACCATCGCCAACAGCAATGACTTTTCCATGACTTGGTTTTTCTTTGGCCGTGTCTGGGATAATGATGCCCCCGGCGGTTTTATTGATTTCTTCTATGCGTTCCAGCAAACAATAGTTATGTAATGGTTTAAACATCTTATTGATCCTCCTGTAATATTACTGACTATACTAACTTCTAAAACAAAAAGCTTTAAACTTTTATATTAAAAGCCTAGAATATTTATAATAATGAACCAAGATATGTCAAGGGGGCAAAATGTACGACAAGAACAATATATTTGCAAAAATAATTCGCGGGGAAATTCCAACCAAGAAGATATATGAAAATGAATATGCTTTGGCTTTTCATGATGTCAGCCCTGTTTATGAACACCATATCCTTGTTTTGCCAAAGCATCCATCCAAAGACATCTTAGATTTTATGACAAATGCAAGTACAGCTGAACAGGCGGGATTCTGGGAAGTTGTGAACAAGGTTGTGGCAAGTGAAAATTTCCCGTCTGCCTATAAAGCAATTGCAAATACAGGCGCGCCATATCAAAGTGTATTGCACTTTCATTTACACTTGGTGGGTGGCAAAAAAATTAAAAATCCTGAAAATTCGGCGGCTGTATAATATGCAAATAAACGTCCGCGTTATTCCGAAGGCGAAATTAAACAAAATTACCGTCGGTGACGACGGTAATTATAAAATTCATACAACAACTGCGCCCGAAGATGGAAAAGCCAACGAAGCTGTAATCCGGCTGTTGGCAGACCACTTGGGGTTGCCCAGATCAAAGATTAAATTGGTCCGCGGCGATACCAGCCGGGACAAAGTCTTCACGACCCAAGATTAATTTAATTAATTGTTCTGGGGTGTCGCCGATCTTGATGTTATACTCTTTCATATCTGCGATGAATCCGGCGTGATCCATATGAACCAATACGCGGGCAAAAATATTCCAGTACTTGTGAGTATTCAAAAAGAAAACCGGTTTTTTGGATTCGCCTACCTGTTGCATAGTCATAATGTCTGTTAATTCATTTAATGTGCCAATTCCACCAGGCAATATACAAAAAGCATCAGACATTTCATACATCTTCTGTTTTCTGACATTAATGCCATCCAAGATTTCGACGTCCACTTTGTCATGGGCCGGTTCTTGCAATGCAACCACATGGTGGGTTGATACGCCTGCAACTTCGCCGCCATTTCTGACAGCAGCCGTGGCCACGGCGCCCATCAGACCGACATCCCCGCCGCCGAAAACCAATTTAATTTTGTTGCGGGCCAATAATTCACCGAATTTAGCCGCTGCGCGCATATATTCTGGGTCTGCGCCTGGTTTGTGGCCGCAATAAACTGCTACTGACTTGATCATTCTTTTTCCTTTCTTTTTCGGGATTATATCATATTATAAGCTGATAATGAATCAAACTTTTGTAAATTTTATGCACAAATATCATAATTCTCGTATCGCTGTTGCTGTCAGTGGCGGGGTGGATTCTGTTTGCTTGTTGTATTGGTTGGCTGAATTAAAGCTGGATGTGGTTGCCTTGCATGTCAATCATGGATTGCGAGATGCTGCGGATACAGAAACCAGATATGTCTGTGATCTTTCAAAGAAATTGGATATTCCATGTCATATTTTTCATTGGCAGGGTGATAAACCAAAATCTAATCTGGAATCTGCGGCGCGCGAGGCTCGTTATCAATTAATGACAGATTTTTGTCGTGACAACAATATTGATGTTTTGTTAACCGCCCATCAGGCGGATGATCAGATTGAAACTTTTCTGATGAATTTGTCGCGCGGCAGTGGTGTTTATGGCCTGGCCGCGATGCGTGATGAGTCAATGCGTGATGGAATTAAAATTGTACGCCCTTTGTTAAAGGTCTTTCGCAGCGAATTAATTGAATACTGTGATTCAAATGGCATTAAATATTTTTCTGATGAAATGAACGATGATGAAAAATATACCAGGGTTCGTATTCGCAAGAACAGACATTTACTGGATGAAAAATTGGGAATTTCTGACGATCGTGTTTTGCTGGCCATTGAAAATTTATCCAGAACGCGCGATGGATTGGATGAATATGTTGAAAATCGTATGACCGGCATCCTAAAAAGGGATTATGCGCGCATGGACGCATCTTTTCTATTTGACGAACCATTGGAAGTTAGATTAAAGTTGCTGGGAACGCTTGTTCAAAACGTCGGGGGGGACGAATATCAGCCGCGCTTGAATTCATTGGAAAAAGCACTAGATATGTTGCGGCGTGATTGTAAATTCACGCTGGGACATTGTACGCTGCGTCGGTTGGCTGATAATATTGTTATTGTTCCCGAAGGCAGTTCAGTCAGTTTTAGACAGCGTTTACAAAAGATTAATTGATTTGTGCGAGGGAAAGTCGCGTAAATCCAGGAATCCGAGTATGTGAGAACGAGTTATAAGCGAAGTTCGAGCAATTATGAGGATACGCGCAGTTGTGAAGCAACAAGCGAAAACCGACAAAGCCGTATATTATACGGCGCATATTTGAATCGATAACTTCGGATTTCCGCTTGCCCGTGTGACAACGGGTTGCTCGAAAATCCCTGTTCTTGCTTCAAATCCACTGCCGCAAATCAATTAATCTTTTATAGACGCTGTCTAAAAAGCGTAAATAAAAAAATATGAAGGATAAGGAAAGTCTATATGAACAATATCAATAATAACAATACTGCTAGAAAGAAATCATTCGGTGTAAACGGTTCATCTGTATTTTTTATAATTTTTGTTCTGTTGTTTGCTGGAATGCTAACACGTTCTTTTATGGGCGGCGGTCGTGTTCCAACAAAAATTACGGATGATGGCGACATTGTTCAGGTGACTAAACCTGTGACACTTTCTTTTTCGGATGTCCTTCGTCGCGAAGCAGATATAAAAACCATGAATATCCGTGGCAATAGTGCCAGTGGTGTTTTAAATGATGGCACAAAGTACAGTGCCACAATTGCATATGACCCAGAATTGTTGGCAAAATTATCGTCAGCGGGTGCCAGCATCACAATTGATAACGCAAAATCTTGGGTAGATTATTTGGGAACTTGGGTTCCAATTCTGATGGGTATTTTATTTATCTGGTGGATTTTCCGTGGGTTAAAAGGCGGCGGCGGTGCAGGTGGTATCGGTCGCAGCTTGATGGGGCAAAACCCAACAAAAATCACAACAGGAAAAATCAAAACAACATTCAAAGATGTTGCGGGTATTGATTCCGAAAAACAAGAATTGCAAGAAATTGTAAACTTTTTGAAGAACAAAGAAAAATTCAAGGCCGTGGGCGCTCGTGTGCCTCGCGGCATCTTGTTGTCAGGTGAACCAGGAACAGGTAAAACATTGCTGGCGCGTGCAATTGCGGGTGAAGCAAATGTACCTTTCTTTGCGGCATCAGGCAGTGATTTCAGTGGTATTATCGTGGGGCTGGGTGTTGCCAAAATCAAAGAAATATTTGAAATGGCAAAACGTCATGCACCAGCTATTTTGTTCGTTGATGAAATTGACGCAATTGGTCAACGCCGCAGCGCGCATTCATACAATGACCAAGATCGTGAACAAACTTTGAATCAATTGCTGATTGAAATGGATGGATTTTCCAACGATACGGGCATCATTGTTATCGGTGCCACGAACAGGCCTGATATGTTGGATCCCGCGTTATTGCGTCCGGGACGTTTCGACAGACAGGTTTATATTGAATTGCCAGACTTGAATGGCCGAAAAGAAATCTTGGATCTGTATGCCAAGAAAGTCAAAATCTCAAAAAGCGTCAATTTGCAGGACTTGGCACGCGGAACCACTGGTATGTCTGGGGCCGATCTGGAAAATCTGTTGAACGAAGCCGCATTGTTGGCCGTACGTAACGGCAGAAAGGAAATCGAAACCGCTGATGTTGAAGAAGCGCGTGACAAAGTTCTGATGGGACCAAAAAAGATCCGTAAGATGCGCCCAGAAGATATCAAGTTGACTGCTTATCACGAAGCAGGGCATGCATATATCGGCATGATGTACAAAGGTGTGATTGATCCTATTCACAAGGCGACAATTATTCCTCGTGGTCGTTCTTTGGGTATGGTTCAGCATTTGCCAATTGATGACAAAGTTTCAATGACATTGGCTGAATTGCGTGCAAACTTGTCTATGTATTTGGCGG
>JAIRLP010000051.1 GCA_031259365.1 Rickettsiales bacterium | reverse complement strand
CTTTTCTTTTTTTTCGTCTTTAACCTGTTTTTTTCTTTGTCTTTCTATTACTTTTCTTACCATTTTGTTTTCCTTTTTAAACTCTATATTTATACATTTCCAGCCAGCTTTTTGAATTTCTTTAAGGTTCTCAAGAATCTTGAAAAATTTCTCTGCCACCTTGCCGGAATCATTTTTTGGGTTGTCTTGACACCCTTTGGTTTGATGCCCCGTCTGTTTGTTCCGCAACCGCTCATCCCGCAATTGCAAAATCGCAAAAAATTCTGTAGGTGTTAATTTATGGTCTTCTTTCCATGCCCTTTCTTGCCATTCTTCCATATTTTCCAACTGCTCTTTTGTAAAGGCGGCTTTTATCCGCTTATCTAATTCCTCTTTAACCAAATCGTACCAATCCCACATGACAAAGATCGCCAAATTTTTAAGATCTTCATCTGAAAGCCCTGCATATTTTTCCAAGAACCTTTTGAGTTTATACTTATTGTTGTTCATTATATATCCTTTTGCTTTTTTAAATTTCCTTTATCATTTCGACATATTCAATCGCGCCGCTGTCAAACCCGAATCGCCTGTAAAAATTTATCAGCTTCGGATTATCTTTTTCAACATAGCACAAGACATATTTTGCTCCGCGCGATTTGCATTCGTCAATAAACCATTGCCCCAGCTTTCGCGCCGCATCCGTCCCGCGGTATTCGGTTTTCACTACGAAATAAGAAGACATCGCCCAGTGCGCTGCCAGCTTGTCGCCATAGATGAACCCTATGATTTCACCATTCAGTTCGGCCACGCCGAAAATGCCGTTCGGGTTTGACGCCTGTATTTCCATATCGACCATCTCAATGACATCACCATTTGTCTGAACGGCATCGCCGCCAGTTTTTTGAATCTGTTGAACCGATTCAAAATCATCGGCTTTGGCTTTTCTGACTATAACTTTCAGATTATCCATTTTAAATCCTCCCTATACGTCCAGCCACCCTGTCCGCCCCCATTACTTGCATAATAGAATACAAGTCTGGGGTATTGCTGCGACCCGTCAAGGCCACACGCAAATTCATGGCAACATCACCGTTTTTAATACCCAATTCTGTTGCGATATTTACAATCTTATTCCACCAGACATCCTTATCGTCATTCGCGTCAAAGCCGCGCAGGAATGCATCCAGCGCGTTTTTGTTATATTCAAAACCGCTATCCTGCCCGGCCTTGCCACCCACATTTTCGCCGGCGAAGGAAAATAAATCATCCCAGAAATAAGACGTTTCTTCCAGCGTCTGGGACCAAGTGATAAAATCCTTGCGGATACGTTTTGGATTGCCGCGTTCAATCGCCAAAATAGCTTTCAAATACGCGTCATTCCCGCGAAGGCGGGAATCCCATGAAGAATCATATTCGCGCGCCCAGTTTGTGACGCGCCTTGCCAATTCATCAACAGATAATGTTGCGATAAATTCCCGCGCCCACCATTCCAATTTCTGAATATTAAACAGTGCGCTGCTGGATGGAATCTTTTTAACCTTAAGATCCCATTCCCAGATATTTTTTACCAGCCCTTTCAATTTAGCTTCTTCATAACCTGACGCCATGATGTTAAACAAATATTCTTGAACTGCTTCCAATGGCCATCCCTGGATGGAAAAGTTTTCAACATTTGCTTCGGGGTCTTTACTTTTGGATAATTTGCGCTGTTTACCAGTCTGTTCATCAATTTTGTCCAATGTAGATGTATGAATGTACAAAGGTGGTGTCCATTCCATCATATTAAACATCTGCACATGTAATGGTAATGACGGCAACCATTCTTCCCCACGAACAACATGGGTTGTACGCATAAATCTGTCATCCACAAGATGTGCAAAATGATATGTTGGCAAACCATCATTTGATTTAATGATAACAATATCTTCATTATTCTGTGGAAAAGATATACTGCCACGAACTGCATCCTTGCAGAAAATTCTTAGTTCGGGGTTACCAGCAGAATATAAACGAATCGAAGGCACTTCGCCTTTGTCCATGCGTTCTGTTATTTCTGCTTCTGTAATATTTCTGTCACGGGCAAATTCTCCGTAAATACCGGTTGGGAATCCACCAGCTTTTTGTTGTTCACGAATTTTATCCATTTCATCCGATGTCAAGAAACAAGGATAAGCTTTTCCATCTGTCAATAACTGCGCTGCAACAGAATGATAAATATCACGACGTTCGCTTTGTCTGTATGGACCATAGTTGCCAATGTCATCCCCATCTATTACAGTATATTCATCGGGCATTAATTGAAACTTACGACCTGTGGACAAGATGATATCAATCGCACCAGACACTTCACGTTTTGTATCAGTATCTTCGATACGCAGATAAAACACACCACCAGTTTGCTGCGCCAACTTTTTATCAATCATCATCCCATACAAATTACCAATATGCATAAAGCCAGTTGGACTGGGTGCGAATCGGGTTACCATTGCGCCGTCCGTCAAATCGCGTTTTGGATATTTTTCTTCCAACTGCGCAATTGTATACTTTGGCGCGCCGCCCAAGACGCGTGCAATTAAATCTGATGATAAGCCATTACGCATTTTTATTTTCCTTTTCCCATTCCGATTTCAATTTTGAATAAACCAAGATATCACGCGATTCGTCACGCAGTATGAATGTCTGACGCAATGTTCCTTCAAACACATAACCCAGACGTTTTGGTATACCGGCAGATGCATGATTTCCAGCATCCATACGAATTTCAATACGTTTCAGATTCAAATTATTAAAACCCAAATTTTCACATAATTTAACTGCACTGGTCATAATTCCTTTGCCTGTAAATTCTTGTCCCAGAAAATATCAAAAAGCAACGCCTGAAGATCATAGAGGGTCACCTTAATGATGTTCAGCGCAAGTTTAATGAATCATTTATCGGCAAAACCCTTGCTTTTCTTTAACCGAAACAAAACCTGTAACACCGGCCAATTCGCCCTTATACAAAATAAAGTATTCTGGACTGTCTGTTTCAGAGACACTTTTTACCTTGGTAAATTCGTCCTCTGGTGTTTTGACATAATCGACCCACTGTAACCACTTGCCCAAAAAATCACGATTTTTATCAACAAGTTCAAACAACTTGGTTGCGTTTTCAAACGTCGGATTCAGCTTTACCAGTTCGATATCACCATCTTTTATACTTCTTGGAAATTCTATCATTGGTTTCCCTTGTTTTCTGCTTGAAAGAATTTTATACTAAAAATATGGAAAAACAAGAACTAAGAAGCCATTTAAACATGAACAATAACGATAAATCACATCCACAGATGCCAAAAGACCAGCAAAAAATAAGAACTTTTGGACGCCGCCACGGCAAACGCGTATCACAACGTCAGCAGGCCCTTTTGGATAATTTATTACCGGTCATTTCACCTAAAAGTGATGAAAAGGCCGGTAAAGGTTTTATTCTGGAAATTGGGTTTGGCAATGGTGAACATCTGCGTGAAATCGCGCTAGAACATCCCAATGACATTATTATTGGCGCTGAACCATTTATCAATGGTGTGGCTTCTCTGCTGTCTTCTATGACAAGCGAAGAAGATAATTCCGTATTGGATGATTATAAAAATATTCGTGTTTGGGGCGATGATGTCAGAAAAATCCTTGAAACCGATTCGTCTGATTTCATTGATCTGCGATTTTCCAAAATATATGTTTTGCATCCAGACCCTTGGCCAAAGGCACGTCACGAAAAACGTCGTTTATTGAATTCAGAATTCCTGACATTATTAGCATCCAAATTGGATCAGGATGGTCAAATCATTATTGGTACTGATCATTGGGAATATTATGATTGGGTTTTGGATCAGGTAAAAAATACGAACTTAAAAATCCAAACCACTGAAATGGACATTATCCAAACACGTTACCAGAAAAAAAATAAGGCCGAAACATCCGAACCAAAATATTTGGTTTTATCAAATTAACGGGTTTTATTAGCTTTTGCGACAATAAATTGATCTGACTTTTTTGCTAATTTTGCAGCAGTAACTGCCTTGGCTGTTGTATATGTATTACCCAATTTAGCCTTGGCAGGACCTTTTAAATCAAGTGCTGTCTTGCGACCTTTGTCAGTATTCTCTACAATAGTATTTCTTGCTTTGTCTGATACTTTTTTGGCGCCTGGGGCATCCATTCTAGTCAATCTGTGACCTAAAGCTTCTAAAGCTGCACCAATTTTAATTATCTTTTTTGTTTTTCTTATGCTTGTCATATTAACCTTCCTTTGGTTATTATTTTGCTTAATTTTTAACACAGCTCATTAAATCAGGACGACCAGTCATTAAAACAATACCCTTTGGCAATTGCCCTTTGACCGCTGGATTAATTTCTGTGCAATATGATTCTTCGGTAACAATTTTTTCATTCAAAGATTTCGCAATATTCTGCGCTGGAACAGCTGGTACTGGTTTTGGCGCCGGGTGTGCCTTTACCACTGGTTTTGGTTCTTCTATAACCGGGATGACGGGCGCTGGTGGCGGTGTCTGTTCTACCTTTGGTTCCGGTTTTGCTACAACTGGCGCGATCGGCTTTGCTGTATGCTTGGGCTTAACCACAGGTTTTGGCTTGGCCAATTCTTTGGCATTTGATTTTTTTGGTGCGGGAGCCGCCACACGAACGGGTTGCGGTTTCGCCTTTACGCCTGATTGTGATGGATCATATTTGCCATACATTTTGCTGTAATCGGTGGCCCCGTCTGGCGAACCATACATTGACCTGGATGATCTTGTTATAATGCCATCTGCGCCAACTTCGAATTCCCCGTACATTTTTGGCGCGCCGTATAATTTTGATGGATCAATTTCATTTCCATCCTTATCATAACAGGCTATTGCATCCTTGTCCCAATTGGTTGTATTAACATCGACAATAAATCTATCCCAACGCGGACGACATTCATAATCCAAAGTTTTATCACGAACCGCAGCTTTGGCTGCAAAAGAATTCACCGGCATTAGAATACCCATGGCCATTGCTGCCATTACAAATTTAGACAAAGTATTCTTTAACACCTTCATATTCCAACCCGCCTTAGAATCTATATACCCCATTCAATTTGAACTGATTAGATTTGAAATCGCCATTTTTCAAAACTTCATATCCAACTGAAATGTTTGTTCCCACGATGAACGAAAAGTCCACCTGGAATCCATAACGCAGCCATAGATTATCTGAATCTTTGGCCTGCCATGTGCGCCAGTTGTCAACTTCTGAAAACTTAAAGCCTACATCACGGTTTCCGTTACCCAATATATCATATTCTATACCCAATTTTAAGCTGGGGCGCATAAAACTGTTCACGGAAAACCAGATATCTTTTCCCAGCGAAATTTCATATCCCGGCGCCAAGATCACGCGATTATCAGCAATTATGTCCATAAAATCGTGACCTTTGTACTGTTGCGTGAATTCATATCCACCCTGCAATCCAAACGTCAGCCATCCACGTCCCGTTATATATTGATCAAATATCTTGTGCAAAATACCCACGTCCAAAGTTGCATCCACTGAACGCAAATGGGATTTCATTTCGCCAATAATCAAATTATTTGTTTTGGCGTCCGCTGAATGAATCGCCAGATTCAAATTAGAATAAAGGCGTGCCCAACTATATAATTCATATGTTCCATATAAGCCCAGATTAATGGTTGAACCGTCCAGGTCCCCAAAATCTAGCTGACTGTAACCAAAGTTAAAACCAGCGATGAATTTTTTATTAATCTTGGTATCAGCACCAAAGTTAAATGAATTTATCTTGTCGCCAAATCCCATTTGCGCCCAGCCGACACTTTTGTCATAGTAGCGTTTCCAAGTAAAATCTTCCATCAGCTGATCAGATACGGCGTTTCTGGATATACGACCAGATAATTCCAGTTTATTTCCAATTGTTGAAACACTATCTAATCCAATACCACGAACAAAGTTCAATGCATAATCAGGATTTTCAGACACCATCACATCAACGGCATCACGTGAAGCGCCGCCATTTAACATCAAATCATAATAGACATCCGAATCTGGGAACAAGATACGCATTACAGATGACCATTCTATCCAATGACTGGGTACAGCAACTTTCGCTGTAGCATATTCGAATTTCGTATGGCCAAATTGTCTCACTTCAAGGACCGGGTGGGCGATCTCTCGTGAGCTCGGACTTCTTT
>JAIRLP010000039.1 GCA_031259365.1 Rickettsiales bacterium | reverse complement strand
ATAATAAGTCAATGCAGGGGTGACGGAGGGTTTATGTATTTAAAAGATACAGTCTTGTCAGTTGAGCCAAATTAAATAAGCAATTTGTAGACAAAGAAATCGTCCGATTCGCTCAAGCTTGAAAACTGGGATATTCATCTCTCGGACTATGCCTTGTTTAATTTCTTGTAAAGTTCTAATGTTTTCCGCACCATTCTTTTCGCAGTGTATTTTTTTATAAATCTTGCATAACTTAAAATTCCAAGCCTTGTCCGTAAATGCGCGCTTTCAATTATCTTAATCATAGCTGCAGCATATTCAGTTGGATTTATTTCTGCTTTGTCGTTCATTTTTACAAATATTGCCGCGTTTTCAAACATTTCAACCAAGCCCATCGCATCTGTTGAAACAATTGGCAAATTGTATGACATCGCTTCTATACCGGCAAAACTGCACGCTTCACTTATTGATGCGAATAAAGCTGCATCTGCATTTTGATAGTATTTTTCTATTTGTATTTCGTCTGTTAAAAGACCTGTTGCAATAACGGGCAAATCCTTTGCTTCTTTTGGAATCTTTCCACCGCCCATAACAATGATTTCTATTTTATATTTTTCTGATACGATGCGAATTGCCGGTATTATATTTGCAAACCCTTTGTGAGGTGCAAAACCGCCGGGAAATATAAAACGAAATGCGTCATCGCTTTTTTCGATTTTTTTTACGGCTGGGACAGCGATTCCATTATGTATTACAGAAAACGGCCGGTTATTGTGTGTTCCGTCCAGAAATTCGTTGCCGCAATTATGAACTGAAATTATATGATCCATTGCAGAAAATGGATTTGTGGGCGGAAATATCGGCGCAGCTGGATTTGCTTTTTGTGCCATAATTGTTCTCAAAGACCGGTGCGGGGAACAATGTAAAACACCGACCATTTTGCACGGAACCTGTGTCCGAATTGACAAAGCCAAACCTTCACATCCAATACAATTGCATTTTACAATAAGATTGTGCATATTCCGCAATCTGGCGCCGATAATGCCCATTATAGAACCATAAAGCGTATTTTGCGGAAAACCAAAAGGATGAAATACTCGCAATTCGTCGGAACTATTGGTTATTCTGACTTCGCGGATATTTGGCGAATAATAGAATATTATCTTGAAAATATTTACAGTCTTTGGCATTACCGTATCCAGGACATCAAAATATTTTGCAATTCCAGAGGGATACCGTGTATCACGTGAATCAATTTCTATGATATTTATCAAATCCTTTTCAAATAGGCGCAGCATTTTTTCATAATATTTTGTGTATTTCTTATTTCCCTTGCACAAAGAAATCATATTTCTGAAATAGTTTGCCGCAACGGAATAATTATTTATATCTTTCTTGTTCTTTTCTATAAACCGAATACAGGAATCCAGCATTGCGGGGGTGAATTGTTTTTTTGTCGGGTGATATATTACAGTTGGAACTGCATCCCCGCATAGCTTAAATTTTTTATCATATCTGCACAGAAAATCATAATCTTGATGCCGCAGCAGTGTTTCATCAAATTTCACATTCCGCGCGCTTTCCGCCGACAGCATTAGCGTGCTGGTCTGGGCGCAGTATGGCGCACGAAACAGATAATCTATCATAGATTCGTGCTTTTTCCGAAAGACATATTCCGGCGATGACGCATCATTATCAAATATCGGGACGCCGTATGCCCCATCACAGTTAAATTTTTGAATTATTTCTATCATTCGTTCCAGATGATTTGGCATCCATTCATCATCGGCATCCAGAAAAGCACAGTATTTTCCAATAGATAGATCAATACCACGATTGCGCGCCACATTTGCATTTTTGTGTGATTCTAATTTTATACAACGCAGGCGACGATCGCCAATACCATTTATTATTGATACGCTGTCATCAGTGCTGGCATCATCAATGACAATTATTTCAAAGTCCTGGACAGTTTGAGATATTACAGAATCAATGGCGCTCTGTATAGTCGCGCCATTATTAAACATCGGAATAATTACGGAAATCAAAGACATACGGTATACTCTGAACTACAAGTAAAGCATTTCGTGAATCCGCAAGTACTAACAAGGTCTCTGAAAGTAGAATTAGAAACAAAATTTCCTGCACAGACCAATCCAGTAGGGTTAAAAGATCCACAGATCGGATCATTGGGATTATCATAAAAGCAACCAGAGATATTTAATTCTATATAAAGTCGCTCCACGCAATCCACGACTGGACACTTAGAATAAACACCGCTTACATCTAAACAGGACCCATAATCATATTCCACAGTCCCATTGGCCTCAGATTTATAGCAGATATTTGAACCGGAATCCCAAGAGTCTCCACCGCCACTGTTACAAGGTGCGCAATGACTTTTAAAGTCCAGCGGGTCGAGCGAATATTCGACTTGCCCACTCCCAATCATAGGAACGCAACCCTCGTTGCAACCCAAAAAACTATAATGAGTGCAATAAGCGCCATTTGAATGCGATCTAACATTTATACAAGGATATTCCGAAAGTGGGCTGTCAAGGGCATCACACCTGTTTGAACTGGAAAATATACCTAGAAATGCAATTACCGAACCTGCGAATCTAATCAATCTGTTGTTGCCATAAAATAAAGACATATGATATCTCCCTTATCTATTTTTTGTTTCTTTATATTTTTTAATTATGTCGTCTAAAAACATCTCATACCCTATCGTCTGCTTTTCTAATTTGATTATTTCTTTATTAAATTTTTTGCAACAATTACGAACAAGTTGTAAGATAACATCACTGCATTCGGTAAAGAAATTTATGTTTTTATATGAATAACCGGATTTAATCAGGTCAGGAAAATCATAATAATCCTGGGGGTGTTGCGCCAAAATTTTTGTCTTTTTGCTTGCCCATATAAGTCTGTATGTGGTGTTCTTTGGAACACTTGTAGAATATTGCGCGGCAGATTTTGCAAACTGCCTGCAGCTGGCAGATACAATAAAATCTATTTCATCTTTGGATATTTTGGCATCAGAATTTTCTGCAAACCAATCAACATATTCTGATAAATGTCCTACAATATCAATCTCGCCAAATATTTTTGATTTATAGGTTGCAAATTCCATATCCATACTTAATCCATGATTTTTCGCATATGCTAGAAACGGACGAATAAAAATACATTCAAAAATTCGTGCTGAAATTTCGTGATGAATGCCAATTTCTGCAAATTCTCGAGCCGTCAAAGGCTGCACAATTTCTGAAAAATGCTTGGATTCGTGGGCAATAATTATAGGAATCATCTGATTGCACATATCAACTTCGTATTTCATATCGTTATTGGAAAATTCTTTATACACCCATTTCGGTCCCATTTCTTTGTATTTGTGTACGACAATGATATCTTTGGATATATCATAATAACCGCCTTGATTATCAATAGAATGAGAATCCAGCACAGGTTTTATGTCCAATTTTATTTTTGGATTATTTGCTATTGCATATTTCAGAAAATTATCAACATTTATTCTGACAGTTTGTCCGGATAAATCCAATAACTGGTATTTTTCTATTATGGAATCATTTATGTTATACAAGTATGCGGTCAAATCTGCTCTTGATTTGATTATTCCAGATTCTGTATTTGATTTTATCGCTGGCGTTGCGAATTGCGCGGCGACAGAGTCTGTCTTCAATATTTCAATTTTTGCGCCATCGCCTTGCCGTGCGGTATGTGCCAGAGTACCAGAAACGGCACTTTGCGCAGATGTTTTGACCATGCCTAATAAAGACGCAATAGTGAACAACCACACTTTACCGTTTATTATATTCTTGTTGAGATTTTTGGACCTTTGCACCGATTCCCCCACGCCAACACCACACCAAGCGGTCCGTTGGACTGAACGGATTTAAAGGCTTGCACGAAAAGTTGACGAAATTCTTAAGGGGCAAAACAAACACCGCCCAAAATGGACGGTGCTTTCATATCTAAAAACTTATGACACATATGGACATGCGGGCGTCCAGGAAAAACTTCCTGTGCTGTCACTTGATGAACCTGCTGGTATATAGCAACTGGTCGCAGATGTCTGACCTGCAGAACCGTTGGTCGCGGTTGCTGTTGGGATTCCTGTTGGTGA
>JAIRLP010000033.1 GCA_031259365.1 Rickettsiales bacterium | reverse complement strand
GTATCCATATCATCATCTGGACTGGTGCGTTGACGTTTTTCTTTGCCACATTTTTCACATTTGTGGGTAATGACAAAGCGATCCTTTTCAGGGGTAACGGAAACCGGCTTCATCATACCGCCGCAGGTACTGGCCCGATCGCCTGGATTGATATCCACGTCCCGTGACCACAGGCATTTAGGACAGTGGTTGGTATAACCGGTGCCAGTTACAACTGCGCCACAATGGGCGCAGTCGAAATCTTCAATAGTACGGGTGAATTTACGCATTATATTCCCAAAGCACCACGGTACATTTTGACCAATTCATCCTGTTCATCGATTTCATCTGGATCCATTTTGCGCAGACGAATCATCTGACGAATGTATTTTGGATCAAAGCCAGCACTTTTCGCTTCGGAAAAGATTTCTTTGATATCAGCCGCGATATTTGCTGTGTCTTCGTTCAATTTTTCCAATCGTTCGATGATTGTCATCAGCTGCTGATTGTCCAATGCGCCCTGATTTGCGTTCTTCATAAGCTTTCCCCTTGTGTTTTCAGTAATTTATGTGGTATATTAACGCGAGTTTTCGTCAAAATCAAGAAAAACTAAAATGAATCTAAATCTATAAGTACGATTGTTATGTTTTTTTTCCGTAAATAACCTGCTTATTTATTTAGGTTCATTAGATTCCTGGGCGGAAACAGTGTTAAACTTAAAATGGAATAGTAAAATGAAACGATTTACAAAAATTACATCATCAATCGGTCCAGCCAGTGAATCAAAAGAAATGTTGCTGAAGATGTTCGAAGCAGGCGTTAACGTTTGCCGTTTGAACTTTAGTCACGATACAGGCGAAGCACAGGGTAAAAAGATTGATATCATCCGTGAATATTCGGCCAGCACAGGCAATCCAATTGCTGTTTTGGCTGACTTGCAGGGGCCAAAACACCGTATCGGTAACTTTGAAACAGAAGATAAATATCCAATCGAAACCGGTAAGAAATTCGTTTTGGACAGCGATCCAACACCAGGAAATTCACAACGTGTACAGTTGCCAGATATGGATGTTATCAAGTCCTTGAAATCAGGCGACCGTGTTTTGTTGAACGATGGTAAAATCGAATTGGTTGTTGATAAAGTTAATGCAGACAGCATCGAAACAACAATTGTTCGTGGAAACCAGATCTGGTCACGTCGTGGCTTTAACTTGCCAGATACAGAAGTTGCAACTTCTGTTTTGACACCAAAAGATCGCGAAGACTTGGAATATGTCTTGACCAAAGATCCGGATTTCGTGGCTATTTCTTTCGTACAAAAAGCTGCTGACGTTATCGAAACGCGTGAATTTATCCAGGCACGTACAAAACATCCGATAAAAATCGTTGCTAAGATCGAACGTCCAAACGCAGTGGAACGTATCGAAGAGATCATTGATGCTGCTGATGCGATTATGATTGCCCGCGGTGACTTGGCAGTAGAAGTTCCTTTTGAACAGGTTCCAGCGATTTCCCGTAAAATCATCCGCTTGTGTCGTGAAAAGAACCGTCCAGTTATTATGGCAACCCAGATGTTGGGTTCCATGGTTGACAGCGATTTCCCAACACGTTCAGAAATTTCTGATATCTCAACAGCTGCATACTTGCATGTGGATTCTACAATGACATCAGAAGAAACAACTATTTCTGCAAACCCTGCAAAGGTTGTTGAAACGATGGTGAAAATCTTATCGCATGCTGATATGGATTCTATCGAAAACGATCAAGACTGGTCTGACGTGGAAGATGTGCCAGAAAATGACTGGTCATTGTCCGTATTGACTGTGGCTGAATTGAACGAAGCGTCCGCCATTATCGTGTTTACGCATGATGGCAAGACAGCAACCAAAGTTGCATGCCGTCGTCCAAATATGCCAATCATCGCAGTATGTAAAGATTGCGTTGTTGCAAATCAGATGTGCTTGTCTCGCGGTGTGATTTCAACATGTGACAGCGCATTGTTTGAAACAAAAGATGCAGTCGAAGTTGCAAAAAGATTTGGTGTCGAAGGTAATGTAGTAAAGGTTGATGGCGATAAAATCGTTCTGAATACAGTAGCTTAATTCCCAGCCGAATTTACAGGTTATTCTGTAATATCCGCCCTTGACCCCAAGGGCGGTTTTTTTGTATCATTTTACCCATGAGAATTAAACCTACTTTACTTTGTTTGCTGTCTGTCTTGTTTATACCAAATGTGGTTATGGCTGCAGGTTATAAAGCTGCACTGGTAGCGGATATGGACACGGGCCAAATCTTGTACCAAGAAAATGCAAATGATTTAAATTATCCGGCAAGTCTTACCAAAATTATGACGTTGTATTTAACATTTGATGCGCTGGAACATGGTCGCTTGCACTTGGATGATTATTTGATTGTGTCGGAAAGTGCGGCGAATGCGTCACCTGTTAAATTGGGGCTTAAGGCCGGCAGCAAGATCAAAGTAGAAGACGCAATCAAGGCATTAGCCGTACACAGTGCAAACGACGTCGCGCGCGTTCTGGCAGAAAACCTAAAGGGGGGCAAAGAAGGTAATTTTGCGTCCCTGATGACCCAGGTTGCAACCGAAATTGGATTGTCAAAAACGAACTTTGAAAATTCATCCGGATTGCCAAATGATGACCAATTATCCTGTGCCAGGGATATTGCATTGTTATCTATGGCGGTATATAAACATTTCCCGCAGCATTGGAAATATTTTGGAATCAAGACTTGGACTTATAATGGTAAAACTTATACTAATGGTAATCGTTTGCTGGGAACTTATCCTGGTTGTGATGGGATGAAAACGGGATACACAAATAAATCCAAATATTCATTGGTTGCAACTGCGGCGCGGGGTGATAAACGATTGATGTCAGTTGTTTTGGGGGCAGAAAATAAAGATATTCGTGCGGCTGTTTCAACCAAGATGTTAGACAAAGGTTTTTTAATAGCAAAAACTGGCGCTGCACCTGTTGCGATTAAAACCAGCGACAGACAAGAAACATATCAGGCGTCGGTTCAAAAAACGCAACCTGTTGCAAATAAGCCAGTTGTCAATGTTGCGAATGCTGCGGGTAACGCAGGCGTTCAGTTCGGTGCGTTTTCATCTCCGTCAGCTGCTCAGACACAGGTAAACAAAGTCATGAATACACTGGGTGTTCGCGCCAGCATTGAACCAACTGGAACAGGAATGTATCGCGTGCGCGCAAATGGTTTGCCAGAAAGTGCCGCGCAGCGTATTAAATCAGAAGCGTCAAACAATGGCATCGATAGTTATGTGTTTCATTAATTAAAAAGAATTTATTGTGGACCCAAAAATCGAAAAACTTATTAAACAATTTGCGAAATTACCACGCGTGGGTGGTCGCGCGGCGCAGCGTATTGTGTTGGCCTTGTTACAAGATAAAACAGGCCGCGCGGAATCTTTGGCGAATGCGTTGGCGGATGCTGCAACAACCATTTATCCTTGTCCGATCTGTGGCGCCTTGACTGACGTGGAATCAGATTCTTGTGAATTCTGTCGTGATGACGCGCGCGCCACAGGTCAATTATGTATCGTACGTGATTTGGGTGATGTTTGGACACTGGAAAAGTCAGGTGTCTTTACCGGCCGATATCATATTTTGGGCGGTCAGATTTCAGGGATGGCAGGTGTCACGCCAGATGATTTAAATATCCACGGATTGCCATCGCGTATTAAAAATGAAGGTATTGTCGAAGTTATTTTCGCACTGCCGAATACCGTCGAAGGAAAAACAACCCAGCATTATGTGATGTCTGTTATTGGCGATGCAAATGTCGCGTTTTCAGAACTGGCATCAGGGGTACCGCTGGGTGGTGATCTGGATTACATTGATGATGGCACTTTGTCATTGGCATTTGGGGGACGTAAAGCATTATGAAAAAATGGTTGAAAATTTCTTTGATTGTTATCGTTGTCGCAATTATTCTGATGATTGTTCTGTTCAGAATGATGTTCGATATGTATCGCATGAAATCAGAATCTATGATGCCAACATTTCAGGCCGAACAAAGGGTTGTTTCATATAAATTTAAAACCAGTTTAAACAATGGTGATTTAATCGTATATGAAAAAGACGGGATCAAATTTATCAAACGCTTAATCGGATTGCCGGGTGATAAAATTAAGTTCCAGGGCCCTGAATTATATATTAATAGCCAGCTGGTTGAACATGAATTCCAAAGTCATACAACCGGTAAGTCGTACAGACTGGATACAGTCCAAGACATTATTGAAGATAAAATTCCACTGAAAAAATATCGTGAAACTTTGCCAAATGGGGAATCGTATTCTATACTGAAGTCACACAGTTCATTTTATGGAAACGTAGAATATGCGGTGCCTGCTGGTTTTGTTTTTGTATTGGGTGATAATCGCGATAATTCTATGGACAGCAGACACCCCTTGATCGGATATATAGACCAAGATAACGTCAGAAAAGTACTGCAATAATGGCGAATAAATTAGAATCTTTACCGCCGATCAGTGAAATGATGCGCGGGTGCGGGGTTGAACCAAAAAAGGCATTTGGGCAGAATTTCTTGTTTGATTTAAACCTGACTGGCAAGATTGCGCGCAGTGTACCCGATATTGCAAATTCAACAGTGATCGAAGTTGGACCAGGGCCCGGTGGTTTAACGCGTAGCCTGTTAACAGCTGGCGCCAAACAGGTTATTGCAATTGAAAAAGATATCACCACTGAACCGATTTTATCCAAGATTGCTGACGCGTCTGATGGGCGGTTGGATATCATATTTGATGATGCATTAAAAGTTTTTGCGAATCCTGGTTCTGATCTGCGTGGAATGCGCGCGGCGATTTGTTCTAATCTGCCATATAATGTTGGAACGGAATTGTTGATCCAATGGTTACATTATGTTGTGGACAAAAATGCACCGATTGATATTACGTCTATGACATTGATGTTCCAACGCGAAGTAGCGATGCGTGTCGTCGCCAAGGTAGGGGATAAGCAGTATGGTCGTTTGGCAGTGTTAATGTCTTTGGTTGCGGATTCAAAAATATTATTCAATGTTCCAAACACTGCATTTTTTCCGGCACCCAAGGTTCAGTCTGCTGTTGTTCAAGTTGTTCCAAATGCTGATAAAATCAGGGCTTTACGCGGGTTAGATAAAATAGAAAAATTAACTGCAAAATTATTTGGTCAACGCCGCAAGATGATCCGTGGCATTATGCAAAATGTCGATTGGGCGCAATTCGGATTAACGGGCACTGAACGTGCCGAAGAACTGTCTCCTGCAAAATTTGCCGAAATGGCATCTGTATTGTTTTAAAGCCGTATTTGTTTTCAGATCATAATTCTGATACAATTAAATCTGTAGAAAAAAGTCCGGGGAGGGAGTTCATGACTACATCAATTCTTATATTTTTTGGGATCGCATTCGTCTTGGTTTTCGCATTGCGTTTGGCACGAATTGGTACACTGTTGGCCTTTTTGTTGGCAGGTGTTATTTCAGGACCATATGGTTTGGGCTTGTTTCAGTTGACTGACATTTGGAATTTTTTGGGCGAAGTCGGCATCATGTTCCTGTGGTTTACCATTGGGCTGGAAATTAATATGAAGCGCCTGTGGCAGATGAAGCACAATATCTTTGGATTCGGCGCTGCGCAAGTCTTAATGGTTGCTGTCATGTTGTTCCCAATACTGTTTGGACTGACATCATGGTCTTTGATGGGGACGGTGATGGTCGCGCTGATTCTGGCTATGTCCAGTACCGCATCTGATTTACAAATTTTGGCAGATCGAAATGAATTGCAAACAAATTTAGGCCGCCAGTCGTTTTCTATTCTTTTATTTCAAGATTTATTGGCAATTCCGCTGTTGGCAATGTTGCCTGTATTTGCAGGTAAATCATTTAATCTGGGCGCCAGTGTTATCGACGTGTTGGTTTTGTCTGTTGGCTTGATTCTGGGCGTTGTCGTTGTTGGTCGTCTTATCTTGAACCCGTTAATGAAAGCCGTTTCAAAAACAAAATCCAAAGAACTTTTCTTGCTGACGATTATGTTGAATATTGTGGTCTGGGCCGTTGTGTTACAACTGATCGGGCTGCCGCCAGAATTGGGTGCTTTCTTAGCTGGTATGTTGCTAAGTGAAACCATTTACAGACACCAGATCAAGGCCGAAATTTCACCATACGCAACACTGTTTATTGCATTCTTCTTTATTGCGTTGGGTATGGGATTAGATTTGAATATGCTGGCCAAGAATTGGATGATTGTCGTTGGTGGTGTTATCGCATTGATTGCAATCAAATTTACAGCTATTTATATCGTTGCACGTGTGCGCCATATTCGTTCCCGCGATGCGTTCTTGATTGCATTAATCTTGGCGCAGGGCGGCGAATTTGGACTGTTGATATTGCAGACGATGAAAAGCAGTGGAATTGATGCTATTCCATATATGCACAGCGAAATTCTGATTGCTATCATTGTATTGTCTATTATGGTTACCCCAATACTACTGGCTGTCTTTGATAAATTGCAAAAATCAGGAAAGCTGTTCCCAAATGCCAAGGCCAAAAAGCTGAATTCAAAATTATTGCCAGATCAAAGACCAGAAGTTCTTATCTGTGGGTTTGGACGTGTGGGACAGATTATTGCCCAGATGTTGGAAGCTGAAAATATTCCATATGCTGCGGTTGACTTAAATGTTGATGCGGTGATGATGGGACGTGAAAATGGTTTTAATGTTTATTATGGTGATACCAGTAATGCAACTGTGTTGCGTGATATGGGACTGGCACCACGTAAAACACGTGCAGTGGTGGTTGCATTGGATAATGCCTGGGTGGCCAAAAGTACCGTTAGGGCTGTTAAAACACTGTCCCCACGTGTAAAGATATTTGCCCGTGCGCGTAATCTGGAAGAATCCAAGTTACTGCGTGCTGAAGGCGTAAAAGAAGCGTTCCCAGAAACAATCGAATCTTCATTCAGATTGGGATATGATCTGTTGATCAATATTGGCACATCCGGCGAAGATATTGCAAATCTGATCTGTGATTTGCGAGCTAATCATTATGCAAAGCTGGACCGTGTTTCAAGATAATTTTTATGGGATCCTGTCGCGGTTGTGCTTGCTATTGTATTTGCTCAAGTGCCAGGAATATACCTTATTTAGACCGTCACCCCGGCATTGAATTGTTTTGATAGTTATCAAATGTCAAAACAATTCAATGCCGGGGTGACGAGAAAGATACATTCCTGACAATTGAGCGATTATATTTGCAATTAGACCGCTGAATTGCTATATTTCTCAAAATGAAGGATAAGGATATCATGAAAAGCATATACAAAATCATTTCAATCATTTTTGGCGCTGTTTTATTGGATCAGGTTACTAAGGGTGCTTTGGTTTACATCTTGACAGGCACTGTACCGGTATTTGGACGCGCTTGGGATATTATACCGTTCCCTTATATGATGTCGCAGGTGACAAACTTCTTTAATTTAGTGTTTACTTGGAATCCGGGAACTTCATTTTCATTGTTCCGTGCGCTGGGGGAAGCGGCACCATTGATCATAATTGTTCTGACAGGTATTGTAATTGGCATATTGGGATACTATTTGTTTAAACGTGCGGCGTCACATGAAAAATGGCCTTTGGCTTTGATCGTTGGTGGTGCGCTGGGAAATCTTATTGATCGCGTACGTTTTGGTGCGGTTATAGATTTCTTGGATTTCCACGTTGGCGGATGGCATTGGCCTGCGTTTAACGCCGCTGATATTTGTATCGCTGTGGGTGTGGGATTGTATTTATTACACTTTGTTATTAGATATTTCAAACAAAGGGTGCAAGATAAAAACACACAGTGCGCGAAAAAGAAGTGAAACTGTATATAATACAGTGAGCTGATTTGACAAAGCGATGTGTGTTTTTATCCGCATCGCGAGCAACGGCGTCCAATTAAACAAATAACAGCGGATTTTTGCTTGGATGTAATGGTATACACCCTTTGCAAAATTCCCTGTTTCTTGTTTAATTATTCTGCCGCCATTTGGTTGAAATATCTAATAACAAAGTGTATGGTTGTTAAAAAGGAAGCAAAAATAATGGTTAAGTATATGGATAATAACTCTGGTTTTAATCAGTGGGTAGAAAATAAACAAAAAGCAGCGAAACAGAGTGGTACGGCAAAACCTTCAAAATTTACAGGCTTTCTTTGGTGGATGGTAATCTTTGCAGCAGCATGGTGGTTGTTCAGTTGGTGGACAGCACCAAAAAAGACAGATATACCTGTTAATGCTGCTGAGGTTGCAACAATTGAAGATGTTGCAAGTATTCCAATATCTAATATCAACAGTGATAAAATCGCAGCCCAAGTTCAGGGATTGCGTATTTCCCAAATAGAATTGACAGATTATACCCAAGATAAAAACGTAGATGCTGATAAAAAAGTTACTTTGTTATCAGGGACCCGCGAATTCACAGAAATAGGTTTTTTGGCCACAGGTACAACTGCACCGACATCTAATACCAAATGGACAACAACTCCTTTCTTGGGTGCAAATATAATGACATGGCGTAATGCTGATAATGTTCAGTTTAAACGCACTGTATCAGTCGAAAACTATGTCATTACTGTGACAGATGAAATGACAAATAAAAGTGCAGCGGATGTTTCTTTTGCACCATATGCCCGTACAGTTCGCGCAGGCAGCAGCGAAAACGTTGCTGTGGCAACTGGTGGTATTGCGTATGTAAATTCAGATATTGAACGCACAGACTGGAAGAAATTGGAAAAGAAGCCACGGGCTTATCAAACCGTGGGTGGTTTTGTTGGTTTTGCAGATCAATACTGGCAAACAGTGGTCAGTATTGACACTCCAGATCAGACTGTTCGTATGAAAAAGGTGGTGGATCGTTATCAAGCTGATACATCTGCGGCACCTGTTCAAATTGGGGCTGGGAAGACCGCCACAGTGACGACAAAGATATTTGCAGGCCCTCGTGACCAATCTGTGCTTCGTGACGCTGCTGTGTCAATTCCAGGCCTGAATCAAACAATTGATTATGGTTGGTTCTGGTTCTTGTCCCGTCCATTATTGTGGTCTTTGAATGCAATTCATTCTTTTGTTTTAAATTACGGTTTGGCAATTATCTTGCTGACAATCGCGTTGCGCGTATTGATGTGGCCTTTGACACGCAAATCTTATACTTCTATGGCAGCAATGCAAAAGATGCAGCCTGAATTGCAAAAAATACAGAAACTGTATGCAAATGACAAAGCACGCCAGCAAATGGAAATGATGAAGTTATATCAAACACACAAGACTTCACCAATGTCCGGTTGTTTGCCAATGTTGTTGCAGATTCCAATCTTCTTTGGATTATACAAGGCGTTGCTGATTTCTGTCCCAATGCGTGGGGCAGGGTTCTTGTGGATATCTGATTTGGCCGTGATGGATCCCTATTTTATCTTGCCAATTCTGATGGGTGCAACCATGTGGTGGCAACAGAGTTTGCAGACAGCCAAGGCAATAAATTCTGACAGTTCGGACCCAATGGCTCAGACACAAAAGATCATGAAATGGATGCCAATCGTCTTTACATTCATGTTCGCATGGATGCCAGCAGGTTTGGTTCTGTATTGGACAGTATCTAATTTGTTTGGTATTGGTCAGATGTATGTAATCAAGAAAAGCATGAAGAAATAATGTTTTTTAAAATTTAAAAAACAGCCGCGATATGAATTGCGGCTGTCCTTTTGTTATGCTGCAATTTTGGATTGTTATTTTATACACTTTCATGATACAATCTGGATGACGTTGCGAATTGTGGCGTTGGGGCGTAAGAACCCTTGAAACTAGTGTCTGAGGAGACGTAAAACACCTCCAACCATGGTTGGAGGGTGGCGAATATATTGAATAAGCCCGCTATGCTAGTTTGTAGTTCTTAACCTCCAACCGTCATAATTTTTATGGCGGTTTTGTATAAAATAGGTTTGGGGATTATGAAAAAAATTTTTAGTGTCTTGTATGCTTCGTTTTATTCTCTGGATTGTTTTGCCAATATTGTCAGCACTGAATATATAAGAAATAAAATCCAATCAGATTGGGATATAGTTTTGCCCGAGATAGGTGGTCTTATTGCCACTGGTAGATATTTGATGTCTGCAATAGATGCAGCGAATTTGGCCTTGAATGGTGTTTCAACCAATTATGCTGTTGCTGCGGTTCCGAATGTCATTGCAAAAAGTTTTGTAGATTTTAATTTTGGGAAAATAAAATATTGTTCTGCTGGAACTTATTTATCCGCGCTTAGTAATGATTGCATGGATTGCGGCCTTGGGCATTATTGCATGGGTGGTTCTAGTCGTGATGATTGTACTTATGGTATTATTGCATGCAGTGGGGTAAATCATCTATCGGATCCGGCATTGCCAAATATAGCCCAAGGAAAAATAAACACTTTGCTGTCACTTGGTGACATAGAATCAATTGGGATCCCGGCGACAGATTTTTCCGCATATGAACAAATATCTTGCTGTTCCCAACAGGACGCAAGCATTCATCAGAATCTTGCTACCCTGCTTGCTGGGCAAAGATGTGCAAATGGTGTCATTGGTCCCGGTACATATATGTTTGTGGAAACCTATCCTTATAGTTCTTGGATGGGCGATGTCCGGCCCGTCAATGCTATAAACGGTAATATCGGCTATGGCAGTGCACACTTGGTTGTATTTGATCATCCGGTTGCGTATACTTCGGCCCATGGAGCTGGTGTTTATCAGTCATTTGTGGACGTAAACCATACAACCTTTCAAGAAATAAGTTTTACGGCCCCCGGTGGTGGCAACACCTGGCGTTGGGAAGTCAATGAAAATCAAACAAATGTATCGGGATTGGCGGCCGCCCCGGGACTGGGCCTGTGCGTATATAAATTAAGGTAATGTTATCAAACAATGAATGAAAAAAATCCCCCAACCGGATGTTTGGGGATTGTCATCTTGCAAGGTATCTGTGCAGCCCATCTGGCGTCTATTGATTGACAAGGCACGCTTGGCAAATCCGACACATGATAAAAGGCCGGGGGGATTTATAGACCTGCATCGCTGTCGCTTGGAAATCTTTACATCGATAAAGACCCATCCCGCAGATTCAAGTTTTTGCAATTCTGGCGTCCCGATGCTGATGATTTTAATTCCGTCTCGTGCGATCTGAACCAAAAGGTATCTGTTTTTAATGTTTGTATCTTGTGGTTCAAAAATAACGACGCAGTGCCGAAATCTTTTACAAAATAACCTGGGTATAAGCTTGGATGTTTTGGTTGTGAATCCAATAATCATAGGTTAACTCCTTTTTCTTTTTATAGTTAGTGTCAGCGATGCGCCATCGGACACAATCTGACGATTGTTTTAATTGATCCATCCTTTGACGGTTGCTGCGCTTTCCAGTGTTTGCATAGACTCGCGCCAAACGGATGCTTTGCGATTTTCTGACCATATATGTTGGTGGGGCGCGCGCCTTTTGTCACCAAATTCTTTCATCACGGACAGCTGTTCGTCATTAAGCTTTCCGCATAGATAAAGTTTTGTTATTAGCGTTTCCACATCCAACAATTCACATGCGCGTTTTGCAGATGAAAAGTTGCCCACACGAAATCCATTTCTGGTCGATCTGGAATACAAAAACCAGAACCATAGTTGCTCTGCGCTTTGGAACTTTTCAGCATTTGAATGTGATTTTACTGTTTGCACAGTCATTTACTCTCTCCTTTTTATGGTGTAGATAAATATTGTGACACCTTCGGCTTTATAAAAAAACTATGCGAATATGTAAATTATTACAACCAAAGGTTGATTCACGATTCGGATTTCCGATTCGTACGACGATTTTATCCAATGCGCCGCGAATCGCAAAAAATAGCCGATTATCGGCGTTTTATAAATTAACTAGTCGGTTGCACAGAATCAAACATACATGACCCACAGGCCCGATAATGATTATTATCAGGCATATGGTTTTCGCATTGATTGTATGCTGAAGTAGTCTGTGTTTAAATAATATTATCCCGCCAACAAAAAAACCGCAAACCGGGCCCTATTAAAATCGAATGATTTTAATAGGTGGTACATTGCGGGTTTAAATTATTGGCGGAAAACAATCCCCACCGCCGACCGGGCAACAGTTGAATCCTTGTTCCCCCATGTCGGTATAGATTTCATCTGTACAACAACCACTTGAATCTGGTGGTGTTCCATCTTCGCATGTTAATGTTGCCGGTGGTGTTTCTTGTGGCAATTTCTGGAACGGATTT
>JAIRLP010000024.1 GCA_031259365.1 Rickettsiales bacterium | reverse complement strand
AAGACCCCAGCTTGCGATTGAAATCGCGATCGGCGTTGATTGCGCGTGCACACATTTGGAATTCTGATCCACTGCAAGTTGTGTCGCGTCTGCATTTATCGAATTTATTACCCAAAATGGTATCGCCGTCACCAGCGCATTTGGAAAAATCATTCCCACAAGTCTGCTTCATACAATTGCGCAAGCCCGAATCACAGGCATTGTTCAAGTCTGCCAATGCCGCTTCCATTTTTTGATTGGCCGTAGATGTTGCATCTGCGGAATCTAATGCAGCGCGCTGGGCACGGATGGCTGCTGCGCGGGCATCAGCCGCTGTGTCAATTGCAGATGTGCCAGTGTTATTCAAGATCTTGTCAAACTGGGAAGATTTGTTTTCAATGATGGTTACTTCTTCAACGACTTCTTCGACTTCTGGTTCCGCTGTTTCGGTTTTGACTTCTTCTTCAGCAGTGACAGCGGCAACAACGGCCTTGGCTTGTAAAGCAGGCATTCTGCTGGCGGATGTATTTGCGCGTGAAATCGTAGGGCGGGCAGTGGTGCCACGTTGCACAACTTCTGCTGCATTAACAGAAGACACGCACAAAACGCCAACCCAAATGGCAAGCATTGGTTGTAATTTTAAAACGGAAAAATCAAACTTTGACAACTTCATTTGTTTTTCTTTACTTTAATCTTTGACATGCGGTGTCATGAAATGCGCACAGCAGGTTGGCCATAGACTTTTCTGATTCAAATCCGACACCGCATTTATTTTTCATGTTGGTTTCGCAAACTGTTTTAACACAAGACGTTTTTGCTTTGTTATCTTTGCAAGAATCTTCTGCTGACTTTAATTTAGTATCACGTGCGGTTTGATAAGCACCGACGATATTTGCCAACAGTGTTTCTTGATTTTTGATCGCGCCATCGCGTGCACTGGCCAATTCTGTGCGGACAGCATTCACATGTTCGGTGCAACCAGATGCATCCACCGCACAAGCAGAAAAGAATCTGTCGAAATCTGTATCTTGGGCGCATGCGGCATAATTTGGCCCACAATGCTTGGCATCAGTTAAACAGGCACGAATTTCTGTGTTGCAACTGGTTTGTGTTTTTGTTTTTCGGGCGGCAAGCTGTAATTCTGCCATACCGGAAGTAATCCCGGCGGCTTTACAAGACTGTTCTATTAAGCGGTCGTATGCATTCGTCACATCATCCTGGGTACAGCCTGCGATCTTTTTTATACATTCGCCGGTGGCCCATGCATAGCGTGTGCCTGGGTCGCTTGGTGCAGATTTTAATTCAGTTGCTGATAATGTATTCTTGGCCGAAGCGCCCACGGAAAGGCTTTTTAATCCAGTGTCTGTTGCGGCAGAACCAGCTTGGGCGGTACCGCATAACTGGCAACGGGCGGCCGGATTTGATCCAATATTCAGGGCACAAGCAGAATCCAGACATCTGGTCAGGTTCGCCTTGGAACACGAAGCAGCCACCGCTGCGCCATACATTACGGGCAGAAACAAGGATGCGGCTATAAATAATCCAATGATTTTGTTCATGTTCTCTCTATGAAGTCAATTGTATCAAAAAACGACCCGGCATAAAAGGGAAATATTTAGGTTGTGTTGTCATCCATTTGCAATGATTTGCGGCTGGGTAATAAATTATCGACAAAAGTCTTGACAATGCTATAATTTTGTCTATAATCGAATCATAAACTTAAATTAAGGAGGCCTCAATGGCTCAAAATAAAGTTAAAAGTAACTGGGTTATCGCTTTGGCAGTGTCAGCATTTTTGTTGACTTCTTGTGGTCATGAAACAAATGACCATTATTATGACTGCAAAGACAAAAATAAAGATTGTAAAGATTGTCGCGATGTACACCAAAGTCCAGTGGTCGTTGTAGGTGACAATAACAGTGGTGATATTACTATTATCAATAATGATATTAATGGTAATAACAACACAGTCGGTTTAAGCGTTGAAGAACATAACAGACGAGTTCTTGAACAGCAGGAACGTGATTGGCAGAGAAATCATGGCAAGAAAAATACGGGCCGTGGTAATTCTGGTAAACGTGGTAATGATGGTTATGCAAGAATAGTTATCAATGGTAATATTTATATCTATACAAATGGCCAGTTGGTTCCTGATCCAACCAAAGTTAAACCTGATAATGTTTCAGTTGATACTTTGAAACAATTTAATGATGTTAATGATGCACGTGTACGTTCTCGTGGTAAAGTAAAAGTTATTCAATATTAGTCTTGAATCAAAATTAAAAATCCGCACGTTATGTGCGGATTTTTTTATAATAAAAATACCAATAATCCCATCAAAGATAGATAAAAGGTTGCTGTCAATCGGTCATTCAAGTCATAATTGACGGTGATTTTAAAAGATGCTTCCGTATGTACCGTAAATCAGGAATATTTTTTGTCTGGACAGATAAAAAGCTTTTATGGTAGAATTTTGGCATACAGAGAGAATTTTTAAATGAAGCACATTAAACTTTTTATATCAGCATTGTTTTTTGCACCATCTGCATTGTTTGCCGCCAATGATTTTCAAATAGCTGCACAATTATTATCTGCTGCGAAAAACGCTGATATCCAACAGGTTCAGACTTTGGTTAATAATGGCGCGGATGTAAATTTTACAGACAGTACAGGTTTATCTATTGTTTGTACTGCATTAATGAACAATGATGTTCGTGCTGCACAGATTTTGCAGATGTATGGCGCAGATGCTTCTAAATGCGATCAGCAGATTAAAAGATATAATCAGAAAAAGCCGAAGACAGAATCTGGCGGGTTGTTCAGCGGGCTCTCCTCTGCCCAGGGCATAGCATTGACGGCGGCTGGGGCCGCCGTTGTCGTTGGCGGTCTGTTGTTGCTGACAGATGTTTTTGATTCCAGCAATGGCAACAGTGGCGGCGGCGGTACTGGTCAATGCCGACCAAATTCAACTTGTACTTGCAGCAATGGCAGTACGGGAACTTGTAAAACGGATGGGACTTGTGATTGCACAGGCAATCCAAATCCAGGACCAACACCATCAATTGCATTGCCTTATGGACCTGCTTATTTCAACGTAGAAGGTAAATTGGTTTATTCCGATGCTTTGTACAGACAGAATCAAGATTTTTACAGCCCCACCACAACAGGCACAATGAAAGATACTTTCACATTGATGACAGATACCTATGGGCAGAATTATCTGTTGATGATGCACGGATATTCCCCAATGGCACACGGTTATACGGGAATGCGTACAATTCGTAATTCTGCGCGTGAACCAATTTTCTTGGCCGGTAATCATCTGGGAACCGAAGCGGTATTAGGCGGCAGACCAGTTAATGTTGCCTTGGTCACGGCAAATGGTATAAATGCGCCCGCAAAACCAGCAGGTGAATTATCAGAACAAGGGTCATCTTTGGATGATACGTTGTTGCCCTGGACCACGACGAATTCTAATGGTACTTCAACCAATGGTGCCAGCAACGATATGATTTCCAGCAAGTATTACAATAATACAGTTAACCGTGGCACAGATAATGAATCTTTGTTAGATGATTGGACCGAAGAAGATTTGGCAAACTTAGGCTTGTTTGATTTATCCAGTTCTGGAACAGCGATTAATAACGGTCTGTCTTCAGATGCAGATGATTTGTTGGCCAAAATTGTTGGTGGTAAAACGTCAAGTCAGGCATTGGCTGATTTCATGGGGTTTATGCCAAACGGCCAGATGACAATATTCCGCACTGGTGGCGGCTTCGGGATGAAGGCGGCCGATGGCAGCGTGTCTGGTGGATACACCGATGAAGGTGATGGAAAGATCGGAACAGGGGACACCGTAAATTTATTTGGTCAAACATTGACGTTGACAATGGATACAACTGGCAAAGGATTTACTTTGTCTGATGGCGGAACAAATTCTTATCGCGGCTATATTGGTGCCGATGGGTTGTTATATCTCGCTTCTACTTTATCTGGTGGTGTTGACAAAGCATACCAAATTGAAACCAATGGTGATCTGACTTATGCCAAAGAATTAACAATAATCGATTATGCAAATTACAAAGCATTATTGAATGCAGGTGCAATGTGGTTGGCAGGCGATTTGGATAAAGGACGTTCCAGACCAGATATCATTGCAAACGCATCAGTTATTGCACCACTGCGTGGTCGTGATGTTGAAACTGTATCGGACATATTGTCTTATCCAGAAGCGACGCGTCAAGCAGCCTTTATCGCACTGATTAATAAATATTATGATCAAGACACAACAGATGGTGTGGGTGGTGCAAATGCATTACCTGGAACTGATGCTTTCTCTTTCTTTAATCAGTTGGGTTCAGGGTTTTCACCGTTGGTTATTTTCAGTACAGGTGCATTTGAAACTGACAGTGCTTATTCAGGTAGAACACTGGAAGCAGGTTTTGAAAATTCAGCCCCATTGATCTTTAGCAATTTGGAACATTTATTTATGTCTGTGGTTGCAGTTGGTTTAACAGGCAGCGGTACAAGTGGTACCGGCAGCGTCACAGGTTATTCCCCAGGCGGCAAAATTGCATTATCACAATGGCAAGATCAGAATGACACACCAGGTGATGCCAGTGATGATAAATATTACAAGGCGCGCGCTTGTGGTATTGGTGGCAGTGGTGCAAACGGAATTGATCCTTGGTGCTTTGCGGCGGCGGGTGTAACCGATGAATTAGCTGTGGCATCCATGGCAGGCGCCGCGGGCGCGATTAAATCTGCATTTGATTATTTGAATAACAAACAGTTGTTTGCATTATTGGCTTTGACAGCCGATGGACCATTCTTGGCAACGAACGCCAACGGTACTGCAATGACATCTGCCGAATTGAAATCTCATTTACAGGCGATGTATGAATTGCCAGCAGAATACCAGTATCGTGTTGATCAGGGTGGCGAAGATTATTTCAAAGTCTTCAAAGAAGTATTTGGATATGGTCTGATTAATTTGGATCGTGCCACAAAACCAACCAGTAAGATTTATTACTATAACGGTGACAATATTGTATCGGGTAA
>JAIRLP010000130.1 GCA_031259365.1 Rickettsiales bacterium | reverse complement strand
TCATAAATGTTTAGATAATGGTGAATTTATTGATCTGACCACAGGTAAACCAATTGCAGGCGTTATCAGATTTTATGAACTAGAAAAATTACTGTCATTTAACGAAGACGTAAGTGTATCTAATCAGAAGCTGTCAAAGGTATCAACCAATCGTACATTCGTTTTGAATTTTGAAAAACGTGTTAAGAAATTTGCTGAACCCGCATTGGATAAATGTATTGAAAAAGCAGACGATGTCTGGGCTGATTATCTAGATAAGGCATTAATAGACATCTATTATGAGCAAAAATCCAAAGTGGCTGAAATTAAGCAGGGTTGTTTTGACTTTGTTTCTGCTTGCTATGTTAATGGGGACACAGCATTAACCGCTGCTATGATGTCTTTGACCGGTGACACCAGCGTGGTTATACAACCAGATAGAATTATTTTGAATGCTGCAGTGTGTACAGAATATGTTGCATCTTGCGATAATATGTTTGATGGAAACATCGTTCAACAGTACGTAGACAACAGACAAGATACAGATACTTTGGCTGCTTGCCGTGCGGTGGTCAAACAGTGCTTTGATAAGTTTGGTGGCACAGGATATGAAAATTTCTATTATCCATACAGCGGATTGTTCGCCACCGGAAATGCTGCTGACTGGTTTACTTTGTGCGATGGCTATCGTGATGCTAATACCCAAGAATGTATCAGTTACAAATCTGAATGTGCTAAGCAATTGTATGAGATTAAATCTTGTTCAGATCCTGACATGATGAGGCGTGCATTTGGTGGATTTGATTCATTGCCTTATACAAAAGCCGCTGCGGGCGACAGACAATATGATTTAGCAGCTACTGACAAGGCCTATGGCTTGTTAAATGATGATCAGCGATCCATTGATTACCGCAAATTGCGTCCTACGGGTGTTGCAACTGAAATTTATTATCAGATCATTGACATCTTGAATACACAATGCAAGAACGTTCTGGGTCGATTTGTTGAATTACAAGCATTAAAACCAAAAATGTATGATACTGATAATATCTGCTTGGCTACATTTGACACCAGTGGTGGCGAATACCAAGGCTTGGTCACCATCTATGGTATTGGCACAAAAGAAGATATGTGTCCACGCGGGTATAGACAAAGTGTTGATACGGCTTCTTGGGGTGCATGTCTGTGTTGGGAAAATGGGGCCCGACGCAGCAGATGGGGAACCAGTGTTAAATGCGTTACAGAATTGCCTGGTGAAGCTGGCACATGCCCGACTTCAGATAATCCGAGAGTTGCAGCGGAAACGGGCGCTTGGTGTGATCAAAGCGGCAAGATATCCAACCCGAACAATCAGGTATGTCCACAAAGGGCAACTGTACAAAATAGACCGACGGCTGATGGAATATCCAAAGTATGCGTGTGGGACAATTCAACGAACGATCCAAATGTACCAGATTATTTATTGAACATTAATCGAATCCCAATCGGTATGCTGTAATCAAAATATGGGATCAACGGTTTACAGATAAAATAACGCCCAAGTACCAGGAATGTACCTTATTTAGACCGTCACCCCTGCATTGAATTGTTTTGACAGTTAATAACTGTCAAAACAATTGCCGGTGTGACGAAAAGATACATTCCTGACAATCGAGCGTTAAATAAAAAATGCATATGACATGCGGCCTTCTTATATTGATGTAAATCTTAAACTGTTTTTAAAATATCTTCTGCGATTAACTGGCTGGCTGTTTTATCTTCCGTGCGACGCCACATCTTATCAGCTGATTTCAATTCAGAAATCATCTTTTCACGAGGCCTCGATTTAGACAATCTTTCTACTTCACGAACGATATTTTCAGCGGTTGCATCACCACCCAACAATTCTGGATAAACGGTTTTCTGTAACAGAATATTAACCAATGACACCCATTTAATTTTCACCATACGACATGCCAGACACATGGTTAACGCATTCATTTTATAAACAACAATTGCCGGGATATGCATGATTGCCAATTCAGCAGAAATAGTACCGCTGGCCGCAATCGCGATATAAGTCTTTTCCAGCGTCTGATAACGATCCTTGAACGGAATCAATCGTGGTTTTATTGTCCAATTTTTGGTTTCATTACGAATAAACTTTTCAGTAGTTTCTGTTGTTGGAATGACAAATTCAAACCCCTTGTCATCATATTTTGGTTTATTTGATGGATGTTGAGCTGCCTGATTTGAAAATCTAATTCCATCCCAACGATTTAGATGTGTTTTTGTCATTCTGTTCACAACTGAATGAAAAACAGGTAATAGCTTTTTTACTTCTGACATGCGGCTGCCAGGCAATAAAGTAATAATTTTTTTTCCGCCGTCGGCGGCCCGATAGTTAGATATATTCAAACCGTCTGCAATAGGGTGACCAACCGCCACTGTGTCCAAACCATATTTTGTAAAATAAGGTTTTTCAAATTCAAAGAATGAATACAATTTATCAAAAACTTTTGGGAATTTTTTGGCGCGCTTGGCACCCCATGCCCAAACCTGTGGGGCAACAACATGATAAAATCTCGGCAGATTCCCGCAACCACACATTTGTGAATC
>JAIRLP010000122.1 GCA_031259365.1 Rickettsiales bacterium | reverse complement strand
GTCAAGACATTTGTTACCGCGGGAATGCCGACATAATCAAGCAAATTATTCGTTGCCAAATTATCGCTTTGAACCAACATTTCATACATGACCTTTTTGACGGCAGTCAAGGAAATCGGCAGTTTGTCAAACGAGCGTTTATCCAATGGATAAAGCCAAGATGCGGCAGGCAATTTATGCAAAAGCTTCATCGTTGTTTCAAAGTTGTGTACGGTCTTGTTTTCAACAGCCGCGCCGATGAATATCTTGTACGCGCTTGCCGGATAGAGCAATAAATGGGGATTATATTCCAACGTTTTACCAGTCCGCAGATTTATAATGCATGCGCTGACCCGCGCGCGAAACGGCTTTAGTTTATTTATGATTTTTGCAAAATCTGAATTTGTCATCATGTCTGTCATCATAGAATCAGGCAATCAAAAAGTCCAGTATTTTAAAAACGTCAGCATATGGGGAATGTTGCGGCGATTGTGTTCAATAAAATGCCGACCCCGGTGCCCGCGAACATCGCACAGGCATGACCTGCAAATCATTTTAGGCAATCGGCATGATGTCCAAAGAAACTTCCGCATGGGGGGCGAAACGCGAAGCAATAAGCGGGAAAATCGCTTTGAGTGTTTTATTCCAGAATCTGTTTCTGTAAGTCAATCAGCTTTTCACAGCCTGCTTTGGCCATTGTCATTAATTCAAGAATCTGATCTTGGGCAAAGGGGTGTTCTTCGCCAGTGGCTTGAATTTCGATAAACTTGCCATTGCCAGATACAACAAAGTTTGCATCCAATTCAGCGGCACAATCTTCTTCAAAATCCAAATCCAAGATGTTTTCGCCTTTCCATGTGCCAGCGCTGACCGCGGCCACATAATCAGAAATTGGGTTTTCACGAATACGACCATTTTCCATCAACCATTTTACAGCCAATGACAAAGCGACAAAGCCACCCGTGATAGATGCGCAACGCGTGCCGCCATCCGCCTGAATAACATCACAATCAATATACATAGAATGCTTGCCCAGTTTTTCCATGTCAACGACACTGCGGAATGCACGGCTGATCATACGTGATATTTCTGCGCTGCGGTGATCTTTGGCCAAATGTTCGCGGTTTTTGCGCACGCCAACAGAACGCGGCAACATTGAATATTCTGCATAAACCCAACCACCGGTCTTGTTCTGCATACGTTTCCAAGTTGGCTGCTGCATTTCGACAGAAGCCGTGCATAATACATGTGTTCCACCGATTTTTATTAAACAGCTGCCTTCGGCCCATTTGTTCACATTGATTTCCATGGAAACAGGGCGGATTTGGTCGCGTTGGCGCAAGGATGGTCTCATCATTTATTTATACCTTTTAAGTTGACAAAAATTGTTTTTGTTCTACAATATTTGTATAATTTTTGTATAATTATAGAGAATGGGGCCAAAAATGCAACAGAAAAGCAATCAGTTTAAAAACGCAACAGGGAAAACAAAACATGTTTCCCTGGATATTTTATTTAGAAAAATTGAAACACTGAATTCAAAATGGCTTCATATCCAAGGAAAACAACTTAAAGCCAAAACCCCAGAATCTTTATTGGATTTACAAACTGATGAATTCAAGATTGTTATGGAACTGTGGACCAAGGCTGATGAATATACAACTGCTGTTGCTAATCCACGTGGTGATGTCACAACATTGGTTGATGGGGTGTATAAGATAATGCACGCTGCCGCTGCCAGAATCAAAGATTTGGGTTCAATTCGTGCAGATCACTTGCGTGCTCGGTTGAATCAACAAATGGACCCAAGCCAAGAATTAGAAAACCGTGTTGTATTGAATAGAATATTGAATGATTCTTTAAAAGTGCAGTGGACCGCAAAACCGCAAGATAAAAAACAGATATCTGAAGAAATGGCGCGCAATTATACCAGGATGCAGGCATTGGTCAGGCAGATCGACAAGACAAAACCGGACACTGAAATATTGGCCACAATCACAAATATGGATTGTGAAGCATGTATCGGCGCCGCTTTGCGCGGCTGGGTTCAAAAAGGCAAATAATAACGGGTAAGCCAAGAAAAGGTAAATTAAGCGTGAAAGAATCTGAAAATCAGATAAGCCAATTTAATTGTCCAAGGGCTGAGAATGATCAAGATGCCTATTTGGCAGTTTTGAAATTGATGGTCCAGAACCAACCTGCTTTTCCTGGGATGCGTTATGTTATAAGACAATATGTATCCAAAACTTTGGCTGTTCAACAGATCAATCAGGAAAAAGCCAATAAAAGCCTATGATTTTTTATAGACATTATCTAAATCCCTGACTTTTTGGCGGGGATTTTTTATCAATTGCATTTTATTTTTGATATTGATATTCTAGACATCGCAATTAACCATTTCAGTATAGAATGGTCGGTTGTAATATATTAAAAAGGATTTATATGTCAGCGAGAGCTAAACGCATCTTTAAGAAGGTGATCAGTTGGTCAGGAATCTTCTTCTTTATACTGGCAGTTGGTATGTTGTACTGGCAGTTGCATAATTATTCCCTGATGGATATTGCCCGTGCGTTATGGTCAATTCCATTTTTGAACCTTGCATATGCTTGTTTGGCTTGCTTGGCAGGTTATATATGTTTGTCGGTCTATGACTATTTGGCACTGAGATATGTTGGCAAAAAAGTGTCCGTATGGAAATGGATGCTGGCAGGCGTTTTGGGATTTGCAATCAGTAACAACGCTGGTCATGCCGTGGTCAGTGGGGGTGCGATCCGATATCGATTATATACACGTTGGCGCATACGTGGCGGCGAAATTGTGAAAATGCTGGTTTTTTCTGGTTTTACATATTTCCTGGGATGTACTGCGATTATGATTTTGGGGTACCTGATGGTCCCTCATTCCTTATTCGAACAGTCCATGGGTGCCAAAATCGGTATTCATGGACTGTTCATATTCTGTCTGGCCGCTTTGTTGGCTTATTTCTCTTTGACGATATTTTTCCCAAAGAAAAGTATTAAATTAGGGGAAATCAGATTCCAAGTTCCGACTGCTCAAATGGCATTGGGGCAGATGGGATTGGGTATGATGGACAGTATCTTAGCAAGTTTGGTATTATATTTTTGCTTGATCCCATTCGTTCAGATTCCTTTTGGAACATTTGTTGGCCTGTTTGTTATTGCGCAAACTGCTGGTGTGTTCAGTCAGGTTCCGGGCGGAATTGGGGTATTTGAAAGCATTTTCTTGTTGGCATTACCAGATGATATCAGCAAAGCAAGTATTTTTGGTGCTTTGTTGGCGTACAGAATTATCTATTATGTGCTGCCTTTGATCGGTGCAGGCGGGTTGTTCTTTATCTATGAAAGATGGTTAAAGGCCCGTATGAAGCGCTGGATGGAAGAAGCTAATATGAAGCGTTGGTTAGAGGAGACTGCTGCAAAAGCTAAACAGCATTTGCCGCATCTGCCAAAATTCCCAAAACGCAAGGCCAGGACAGTTAATACTGCCAAAGCCGTCAGAAAAGCCAGAAAATCCGATAAGAAATAAAATACCTTGCTATGCGCCTTGCCCCATGGTAGGGTATCCCAAAGAGCTGTGTGGTCAATTGTCACAGAGTTCTATTAAGGGCGTGTTGACATAAGTTTGTAACGATTTGCGGCTGGAAAATAAAAGGAAAAACCAGGATTCGGGTGAAATCTGTATATTATACGGATAAGCACGGGTTCGCGGTTAGTCGTTTTATTTTACGCTGCCCGCGGGGTGCGGCCAAAATCACTCGGATCCGCGTCAGTTTGTCTTGATGTATAACATACATCTTCGCCAAACTTCCTTGATCTGTGCGATTTTATCTTGCACAAATCATTGCAAATTTATGC
>JAIRLP010000121.1 GCA_031259365.1 Rickettsiales bacterium | reverse complement strand
CCAACAATCTTAATTGGATCTGAGAATAGTCGGCTGAGATTAAAACTTTACCAGGGGCGGCGATAAAACACTTGCGAATTTCTTCACCCAATTCCGTCTTGATTGGGATGTTTTGCAAGTTCGGATCCCGGCTGGATAAACGTCCAGTATTGGTACTTGTTTGCAAATAAGTGGTGTGAATTCGTGAATCCGACCCTATTTGTCGCGGCAATGCGTCCGCGTAAGTCCCCGCTAGTTTTGCGATAGAACGCCAATTAAGAACTTTTTCAATAATTGGGTGACTATCTATCAACTCTGTCAAGGTATCTGCATCTGTACTGCGCTTTTTATTTGCCGACAGATTCAATTCGTCAAATAAAATAGTGCCCAATTGTTTCGGACTGGCGATATTAAATTCATGTCCAGCCAGCGCCCAAATTTCAGATTCCAGTGATGACAACTGTGCATGAAAGATCAAGGATAGATGTTGTAACTTATTCTTGTCGACCAAAACACCATCACGTTCCATCTTAAGTAATATCTTCAATAATGGACGATCACAATTTTCATACAACTTGTTTAATTTTTCTTGGCCCCCCAATTTGCTTTTGAATTCTTCATATAATGCAAAGCAGACAACAGAATCTTCGGCGGCATATGGCGTGGCTGTTTCAATTTCCAGTTCATCAAAACGTTTTTCCTTGGTTTTTGCAGGAAACAGGGAACTGAAAGTGATATTTTCATGTTCCAGATATAATTTGGCCAATTCATCCAAGTTATGCGCATGCAACGCCCCATGCAAAACATATGACATCAGCATTGTATCATCAATTGGTTCAATCGCGCTGATGTCCCAGCCTTCGTTGGCCAAGATATGCAGATCGTATTTCAGGTTGTGGCCAACTTTTATAATGTTCGGATTTACCAAATATGACCATAATTTCTGCTTAACCAAGTCTATATCTAGTTGTGTTGGGATAAAGCCACCGGTGTCAAATAATCCGTTAGCAGGTTTTTTATGACGCATTGGGATATAAACCCCGGTCTTGGAATCGGCGGCCAGGGAAATACCCACGATCTTATCTTCCATTTGGTTCAGGCCGGTTGTTTCAGTATCCAGGGCCAAAACATCTTTGACAGTGGCCAAGAAATTATCTAATTCTGCAATCGACAGGATTGTTTTGTATTCTGGCGCCAAAACAGAAGTCGTTTTTGAATTTACTGTATTTTCTGATGCCTCGAACAGAGCAGGGCAAGCAAGCCCCGCATCCACAATCGGCATTTCAACAGGTTCAGCTGTGGCAGTGGATGGAAATAATTTTTCAATACGGACAGCCAAAGAATTGCTTTCGATTTTGTTTTTTACAAAATCCAAAGCGGCTGGTGTATTGAACTTAAATGGGGTTAATTTTAAACCATCCAAATTGACATCGTCTTTCAGGGTCACCAGTTTTTTCGAGACGCGTGCCTTGTCTTCATGATCAATCAACAGTTGTCTGATTCGGTCATTTTTAACCTCGCCCAGGTTTTCATACAATTTATCCAAAGAACCGAATTGATTAATTAATTCTGCGGCCTTTTTTGGACCAATACCTGGAACACCGGGGACATTATCCGAAGAATCCCCTTGCAGACTTTGAACATCAATAACTTGATCAGGACGAACACCGAATTTTTCGAAAACCTGGGGTTCACGGATTTCCATTTCCTTCATCCCATCATATAAGAAGACACACGTCGATACCAACTGCATGATGTCTTTGTCACTGGTGATGATTCGGGTTGCGTCAACGCTGTGGCAATTTTCGCGGGCAAGGGTGGCCATGACATCGTCTGCTTCGACGCCTGGGACACATAAAACCGGCATGCCCATGGAACGAACGCCATCGCGGATCAGTTCCATCTGAACCAACAGATCTTCGGGTGTGTCTTGACGATTAGCTTTGTATTCAGAATAGATGTCGTTTCTAAAAGTTGTGCGTGATGCATCAAAGACGCATACAAAAGTGTCATCCGGTTTTGCCGCGGCCAGCACAGGCAAGATCATAGTATAAAAACCATACACTGCGCCCGTTGGCGTTCCGTCAGCCCGTGATAAACGTCCGCGCACGCCATAATAGGCACGAAATAGTAAAGAGTTTCCATCTATAAGTGTAAGCATGCGCAGCCTCGGCTAAATTAGGGCAGATGAAAATCTGCCCCAGGTTGATTTAAATTCTAGAATACATAACGTAATTTTATGCGCAATTCATAATGCAGCAAATCTGGTTTTACATCTGCAACTTTGACAAAGTCAGGGGCGTATAAAACGCGAGCTTCACCATCAATTTTCAGTGGCAATACAGGCATATCAAATGTCAAGCCCAACATACCTTGATAGGCAGCCGCTGTTTTTGCATCCACATCATCATGACGGCCAGAAAACACACCACCGACACCGACACCCAAATAAGGCTTGATCCCAACAGAAGGCATCTTTAAATAAACGTTAGCCATACCAACATGCAATTTTGCATCATGATCATTCAAGAAGTTGTATTCAGCTTCTACGCGAACAACTGGGATATCCAGACCAAACATTGCGCCAAAGCTTTGTGCACCTGTTGTATCGTTGTCATGATCTGCAAATACTGTTGCAGCGCCCGCGCCAACTGTCAGACCTGCGTACAAGTCATAAACAACGGCTGCATTTGCGTTGGATGCAAAACCCAAAACAGAAGCCAACGTTACGATACCGGTCAGTTTTTTTAAGTTCATAAAAATCTCCTTTCTGTGATATTATAATAGAAAATAGGTGTTACACATGCAAGAAAATAAACCTGTGTTAATTGTGGGCTTGGGTAATCCGGGCGATAAATATTTAAATACACGTCATAACGTTGGCTTTATGGCGGTTGATCATCTGGCGGGAAACGAAGCATCTTGGAAAAAAGAAAAGAATGCGCTGGTGGCTGCCATAAATCTTGATGGGCAAAAGGTTATATTTGCCAAACCCCAAACTTATATGAATAACAGTGGAATTCCGGTACAGTCTTTGATAGCATTTTATAAAATCCCATTAGAAAATTTGGTTGTGATTCACGATGATATGGATTTAAAAGTGGGTGATGTCCGTGAAAAACAAGGCGGCGGCAGCGCCGGTCATAATGGTATAAAATCGATCGATAATATGGTTGGTCGCGATTATTTTCGTATTCGCATAGGCGTGGGACACCCGCGTGACAATGGATTACAAATGGATCCAGCAGATTGGGTACTGGGAAAGTTCACCAACGAGCAGATGAAGCTGATTACGTCTGCGATTTCCGAAATTAAGATTATTGATTAATAGCTATAAGGCACATCTTTTGGCAAATAGAAACAATTGTCAGCGTCATCACAGAACTTTGTACCACCTTTGATATAACAAGCGTTTCGGGAAGTAGAACCAGCTGGGCTGGTCGTTCCGCCATCACAAGCAGTTTGCTGCACGCCCGAACAATAATAGCCCGCAGGGCATTCCTTCCATTGTGCTGTCAAAGTAATTTCAGCATCGGCGGCCGTTGTTGCTTCTTTCAAAGTATCTGTATCACCGGCCTGAATAATATTTCCACTGCATTTACCATTGGCGCCGCCGGTACATTTCCATCCTGTAAATGCCCTGCCAGAATAAGTATAGGTATTTTGTGGCGCGGGACATGAACTGCCATAAACACAGCTGGTTGGATAACTTGGGGAACTGCCACTGGCGCCGTTGGCCTCGTACTTAATAGTGAATTGAACGCCTTGCCATATTGCATTCAATTTTGATTCTGTAGTGGTATTGTATGTATATGTTGAACTTGGGTAATAAAACGAGATGCTTGAATTTGGTCTTTCGGCGGCTGATGGTGCATACCAATAACGAAATGTATATCCGGTGCGACTGAATGTTGTGGTGGCCTTAGGGGTAAAGGTTGCCAGATAATCAACAGATTGCGTTGCTGTGGCCGGTGTTGCGGTTCCATCGTTCTTGCTGTATGTAATTACGTATGAATTCACAACGCAGGCCGTCGCGTTATTCGCGGTATGTGTTTGTACCTGGCCGCTGGTGTGATATCCGGCGTTACAAGTACATCCCTGACCATCTGCATTTGTTGAAGAACTTGCACCACAAGTACTTGGGCATGCCAGTGCAAGTACCGAACTGCCAGTGCCAGTATAATCACGCGCCGCGGTTGAGAAAGTGCCAGAACCGCAAGCGGTACATGCGCTGCCACCCCAACGTTGTCCCGCCGGGCAATTAACCTTCCAAGAACATTCCTGCGCCGTTGTACCATTGGATGTAAATTCAACCAAAGTACTAGGTCTTTGACAATTACCACAACTGGTTGCGCCCGCTGCCGAATACGATCCAACCGCACATGGTTCACAAGAACCTTCAGTACTACAATACAAAGCTGCATCACAAAGCTTGTCTGTGGTGTTACATCCGCCGCCTTCGCCAACGGCGTATGCACCCGTTGTCAGGGGCAGTAGAAACAGGGTAAATAAAAAGATTCTTAATACTTCTCTCATATTGATACTAAGGATAGAAGAATTTAAATTTTTGGGCAATAAAAAAATCTGGCAAACGCCAGATTTATTATCGTGCCATGTTTCCAAACACAAAGCCTTGTTTGACCAGCCACAAACTGTCGGTTGGATTTGGATGGCCAATACCGTCGGTTGTGCAGTTCAGCATATTTTCCAACTTGCCACCGAACTTATGTTTACCATTTGCCAAAGGAATCAATTCTTCTTCCAATATTTCTCTAAATTTCCAAATTGGATATCTTTGAAAATCTGTACCGTCAGACAGAATTTGAATGGTGCCAACAGATTTGTCTTTGCCATCTTTTTCAACGCCGACCAAAGGGTATATAACTCTGTTGCCTGGGACGCCAGCAGTAATATATTGCTGTGTGGTGCGCAATGGTTCTTCATCACCGTCTTTGTCGCATGCGGTGAAAACCACAGGGGATAAAGCCAGTATAATCATTGGCAACAACTTCTTGAAATTGTATTGGGATTTTTCTGTAACAGGCATTTTAGACTCCTTGTTATGTGTTGGGTCAGGTGAGCTTACATAGGTAATTGTTGTACGAATGAAATGGTTTGTCAAGTTAAAAAAATAAAATATATGCAAAAAACAATCGGATATAAATCCGATTGTTTCAAGCTGAATTACAGATGACCTTAGTATTTGATGAATGTATTGTTTTTGTCATAGTCTGGGTAACCAGAAATCTGGATACATTTGTTCAGGCTGTCATCCTGCCATGTGCCATCATTTTTCAAAATGCCCCATTTCTTATCCTTGGCATCAAATACACAAGTTTGGCTTTCGACATTATAGTAATTGTTCGGATAGAATGGCTTTGTGGTGCCAGTGGTGAAGTCTGGGGACATATATGTACCAGCAGCCTCGTTAACAACAACCCATTTACCGGAACACTCGGTTGTTTTGCCGACTGGCCATCCATTGTTAGCATCAATGTCTTTATAAGAAATTGTTCCATCCACACAGACCAGAACATTTGTCTTGTCGCTGTAGTATCCGCCGGTATCACCCTGGAAGACAGCAGCCAGTGTCACAGCAGATGATTCAGAAGATACGCACATATTATAGTCGGAAGAATGTGTCGACGAGTAATGGTATCTGTTTGCGCGTGGTATGAATCCAGAAACAGGCTGGATTTCTTGGCAGCAGTTTCCGTTATAATCCTTTTTATTACCTGGGCAACAATTTGTCCATTTCGGATCATCAACAACATTAAACTGTTGTGTTGATATGCATTCCACCCGGTCCGAAGTCAGATTAGAAATCAGTGCGCATTTTTTATTACCATCGGCGTCTATGACGGGTGCAAAGCCAGCTGCGCATTCTGTATCCTTGCAACTGTCGTTTCTGTCCATCGTTCCAGTATTTTTTGCAAACCATGACAACAATGTTTCAACAGAAGTATCTTTTGGTGGTATCTTGATCTTGTTCTGACCTGTGGCCAAGTCTTTGCTAGGGATAAATTCGCAGTTACCCCAAATCTTTTCCGCCAAACGACATGTCGCACAGCTGACTTTGCCGACACCATCGCCACACTTGTCGCAGATATCATAGACGCAAGACTGGGATGTGGGGATGCATAATGATGTAGCGTCGTTGGTCACAATTCCCAAAGAACCATAATTTTCCACGTAGAAGTTATAGGTATTGGCGCCAGGTTCCTTATTAAATTTATCTTCCATAATTCTTGTGACAGAAGTATCGCCAGCATCTTGTACGCATTGAACAACTTCTTCCCAGCAAGCTGTACGATTGACAATAGATTTTCTGTTAACAGAGTTTTCAATGCTTTCGCACAATCCAAAGTTACCAGAGATGGATTTACATGTCTGGATGATACATGCCTTGCCAACTTCGCGGCAAGTCCGCACAATTGTGTCATATGTTTCGTCAGTTTCGATTTCGGCTATGCCGACAACCCAGTTAGTATCACCAACACCGCTTTCCAACAACGCTGTGCAAGCAATTTTGATACTGGAACACATTTCATTTGCAGTTTTATCCGCAAACACACCAAAAACAGACAAAGCACGTGCATCAAATTCCGAAATAGACGTGGCAGTCGTGGACAAGCACTGTGTGGTCAAAGAAGTACAGCTTTGGCGCATATCTTCCAGTTTCTGATCCTGGGCCAATTTAATCTGTGCCAGCGCATCTTCGACAAACGCGTCCCAAACACGGTCAGAAATGTCTTGGCAGTTTTCCATAGCAGGTTCCAAATATTTCTTTTTGGAATTCAAAAATGTGACAAACGTTTTGTTATTTCCCACAGCGGTCCATTTCTGATCCCCTGTTGGTCTGCTGATCAAATTAGCCAAATTAACCAAGTTCACCGTCAAGAAAGCTTCGCCAGTGGATGGGTCGATGTATTTTCCAGTATTATCTAGACACTTGCCCAAATTTGGTCCGCAGACAGATGAATTGGACAACATATCCAACATTTTCTTTTTACATGTCAAGATGTCATCAGAATTACGTTGTT
>JAIRLP010000106.1 GCA_031259365.1 Rickettsiales bacterium | reverse complement strand
TGCTGGTGTAATTAATCTTCCACAAGCCATGGATTCTCTGTGTTTTTTCTGTTTTTTAAGGCAAGAGATAATGAAAATGAGATATTTAATAATAGTATTGACCGGATTATTCTTTATTCAAAATGCAACTGCGGGGACTTGTTACGAGACAGATTGCACACAAGAGCAAATAGCTGCTTTCTGTGGTGTCAATGCTTTGAACTTTAAGTGCATATGGAAAAAATACAGCGGTTCAGGCGATGATGAGTGCGATAATGGCATGCCTTGTTATTGTGGTGATTCAAACAGAATATTTTGGTATGATGTTGGTTGTGTGTGCGGTACTGGTACATATGGAACCCTGTCGGGGGCCTGTACAGCTTGTCCATCTGGTGGGACATCAGACATTGCTAATAATACTTTGATTACTAATTGTTACACCATTGGCGATGCACACAATGCTGCTGCTCATGCAACAGTTAACCAAATTTGTTATTATTCAACTTCTACTTCTTCATATTCAACATGCAGTATTTCATCAGTCGTTTCGTGCGATGCGGGTTATTATCGTGTGAATGCTTCTGATCAGTCTTGTGTTGCTGTCGGAACTGATTATTACAGTGTTTCCCCGTTTTCCAGAACCTTGTGTCCAACTTATACAAACCCATCAGGCGGGTCTTCGTATGGTAAAACCACTGGGTCGGGAACAGGCGCAGATTCTATAACAGATTGCAAAATCCCAGAAACCGAAGTCTTTAATGATTCCGCCGGTTCCTGGGTATACGAAGGCGGATGTGCATATAGCAACTAGAGAGAATGAAAACCAAAAGGACCAAACCCATGAAAAAACAATTTAAATACAGTCTGGTAACATTGGCGTCGACTCTGTTAATGGCGTCTTGTTCCCATGATGAAATAGAAACACCAGAACCACAACTTGGTAATAAAAAAGTTGAAATAAAATTAAACACCCTGGAAGATTTTCAATCGAATCTGCACACGCCGCGTAATGATGGGCAAACATACGATGCGACTGTCTGGTCAGATGTTGCAACGGATTCGATTGGCTTGGCAAAGACGCTGGTCGATTGGAAACAGATGAATGACACTGTTGCAAACTTGAAAACCGATTGGAAAGACAAAGGTATTTATGTATCAAAACTAAAAACGGTCTTTGCTTTTGGCGATTATGAAAAAGCGGGTATGCCAAAGATCAAGGCAAATCCAGAAAATGGTTTTATGCCCTATTCCGCGAATGAATCGGATTCGATTGCATTTAAGAAAACAGGTCTGAATTTAAAGGTTTATCGCCCAACAGCTGGTGTTTATGAAATATATGATATAAATGATTTAAAAGAAAATCTGGATAAAATCGTCGAAGAACAGGAACCAGCCGTGGTCAGCGTTGGCGGAACATTAAATTTGGGCAACCAAGATATCCAAGTCTTGGAAACACTCTTGGATAAAATCATATCCAGTCCAAACATCGTCCTGGAAGGGAAAATAGAAGTTGCCGCCACAACGGATTCTGTTGCGGTTAATTCGGACTTTATCGAAAAGATGAATGCTGTTGGTGGCAAAATTGTTGCCAATGGTTCAAATGCTTTGTTTGTAAAGGAAGTAAAAGATATCGAAACATTACGCAATGTTGTTCAGGAACCTGCAAAAGTTCGTACCGACATATCAGAAAATTTTGCCAATGTAGATATTGCTATTCCGAATAAAATTGTTTATCGCGATTCTGGTGTGAAATCACATTCTGATGCCGCCCAGGTTGATTTCTGTGCGGGTATTCATTCATTGCCGCGGCGCGATGCGAATTGGAAAACAAAACAGTACTTTTTAGATACCGGAAATTCTGAAATCGAAGTCCGCGATGAAACAGTCTTGGCCAGAATTTCGCAGCCTGCTGTTCGTGGTACGGCTGAATATCCATCACCAGATATCTATGCTGATAAGGATCCGATTTATACAAATATATTCTTGGATAATACCAAGGTTTATTCTGATTCTGTGTCATTGGCAATTCATCAGCGCGTTCGTGCGACTGCTGGCCGAACCAAGATGCGTACAACCCAAACATCATCCAATAATTCTTGGAAGATCATTCATCACAACGAAGAAGAAAATATGGTTACCATGTCGCCAGATGGCAAAGCCAGAATTCAATGTATCTTGTTAAACATCAGTGATGCGCGTTTGCCACTGACTAATCCAATTTTGGCAGAACATGCTGACCTGCTTGTCTTTCCGTATGAAATTGATGCGATGTCTTATTGTTTTGTGGTGCCAAGCAATGTGACTTTAAAAGAAACCGAAGATCAGCAAGAACAAACAGAAAATGATCGTACTGTTATGAAGCTGATTGAAAGCAACGGTTTAATAACAATTTCTAATCGTGTGCTGAATTCTGGTGGCGTCGGGATGTTGCCAGAAAGAAAAAGCTTCTTTTGGATTACACAAAAAGAATATGCCGCTTATGTTGCCGCTGGCAAACGTGCTAGATAAATAGGTCGAGCTCTATTAATTCACGTTTGTTCGGCAAAGTGTTCCAAGCCCCAGAGTCCCCGAAACATTAGGCAGTTTTTGTGTCCCTTGGGCTTGAGCATAAAATAAAAACGTCCCTTCTGGGACGTTTTTATTTATTCAGACAAACTATATTATCTAGGACCAGCCTGCTTGAAAAGATCATCAGCTTTGACGGTCTTTTCTTTGGTTTTTACTTTTTCCAACATGGCGTCCAAAGCTTTGCGTTCAAACAACATGCCGCGCAACATTGAAACAGCATTCTGATTTTG
>JAIRLP010000045.1 GCA_031259365.1 Rickettsiales bacterium | reverse complement strand
CAAGAATTTGAAGATCCAAGATTAACCGTATTTCCACGCGATCCAAATTTTGTGCTTTTTCTGGAAGATTATCATTTTCAGACTATGATCCAATTAGAAAATGGAATAGGGTTTGCGCCAGGTGTCCAATTTTTCAAAAATAACCTTATTGGCAGATATTCCAGAATTTCTTCCAGAACGATTGCTTTTCCTGCAACCATCATGGGATCGTTTTGCAGTGTCGGCGACGGCGTCCGAATTGGGTTACCCGAACACCCAATGAATACATTGATGTACAATCAAATTCAAATGCGCAGCAAAGGTTATTTTGAAGATGAAAAAATAAATCAAGAACCAACTATTATCGGGCATGATACTTGGATTGGGGATTATGCTTGTATAAAAAAAGGAATCAAGGTCGGCAATGGCGCATGTATTGGCGCAATGTCAATGGTAACAAAAAATGTTCCTGATTTTGCAATTTTTGCAATTGTTGCGGGAAACCCAGCAAAGATCATTCGTTATAAATATGACAATGATCCAAATATCAAAAATCCAGAAGAATTAAGAGAAAGGCTGTTGAAGAATCCTTGGTGGAATTTACCAATGGATGCAATCATGGACCTGCGTGTACATGACGTTCCAGGTTGTCTGGAAAGATTAAAAGAAATATATGCTAATCTGTCGCAAAATGGCAAAGGCCAAAAATAACAACAAACCACTCTAATATACATATAAAACATTTTGTTTTTACTACATAGTTTTTAAGACACAAAAATATTCAGAACAATATAAAACAATCCGCACAAAGGCCAATTTTCTGGACTTCTCAGGAAAGACTCTCTTAAAAAACATAGTAAAATCAGTACACTACCATAATAAAGCCCAAATCAGCGACCAAATCCAAAAAAGATCAAGAAAAGGACCCATAGGTTAATCAAACAAAAGATCTATCAAAACAGGGCGATCAAGAAAATTCAAATCAAATTTCAAAATCAAAATAGATTAAATAAATAAATTAATCCAACTATCACATCCGCATATAACTATTTTCCTGGTTCTTATCATAATATAACTATACATAATATACATTATGCGCCTTTCATATACAATAACCTCGTACAATAACTGTACGAGGTATTTTTTACATAAAAAGGACAAAACATGAAAATATTAGCTATAAAAGACAAAAAAATAGGATTCGAACAACTATTCGTCATGCCTAACGAAGGAAAAGCGCAATAAGAAACTTCGGCGAAGCATGCAAAGACAAACAAACACCTATGAACAAATTTCCGGAAGACTTTGAACTATGGAGCCTAGGAACCTGGAACAAAGAAACCGGGGAAATCAAACTGGAAGAAGCCAAAAAAATAGCAACCGCAACACAATATGCGGAAGACAAAGGAGAATAAAAATGAGCAGAACACACACAAATACACACACAGACCACAAAATATTCACCAGAACGGCGGCAGCAACCAAAAAAATCAACATAGCGCCGAAAATCATGAGAGGAGGAACAAGATTATGAACAAAGAACTAGGAGTAATCGAAAAACCTAAAATGCCCTATGCGCCTTGCTATGGCGTGATATTCAGCCAGAAACGAAACGCCCCGCCCACAAAACGACTACACCATACACAGAACTATAACACCGGATTTACCTACAGGAATTAATTCCAATTTATAAGAAATTACAAATGATTATATTTATATTTTTATATTTTAAATCAAAAATTTTTCCCGTCAAATTCATCCTGATCTATTCGCCCAAACATTCAAACATTTCCCAAAAGCCTTAAAACCCGGTTTTTTGCCACTTTCGCTAATCCAACTAACATAATCCAGAGCAAAAAACATCAAAATAATGCATTAAAAAAGAGGCTTTCAGCCTCTTCCATTATCCAAAAACTAAGTTATTTCTTTTTCTTAACTGATTCTACTATCTTTTTAATTTTACATACTATTTTAGGTTCATCAATTTCACACCCTTCTGCCGGTTTTTCTGGTGGCAAAGGCGTTACTTTTGAACAACAATTCGGACATTTGCTTGCAGTTCTATCTATAGAAGTCTTACAATACGGACATACACGTGTTGTAATTGGTTTTTGACCACGGATCTTGTTCACAACACGAACAATCATAAACACCGCAAACATAGTTATCAAGAAGCTGACACATGCATTCAGGAATAAACCTAGGTTAATCGTGGTCGCCCCAGCAGCCTGCGCAGCCGCCAAGGTCGGATAAGCATGCGCATACAGACCTTCGACACCCTTATTTATCACAACAAACCAATTCGAGAAGTCAACACCACCAATCATCATCCCAATTGGCGGCATAATAATATCTTTCACCAAAGAATTGACCAAACTAGTCATTACGCTGCCCACAATAATACCGACAGCCATATCGATCGCGCTTCCTTTTTCAATAAATGCCAGAAATTCTTTGAAGATTCCCATCTTATTTTTCTTTTCAGCCATTATTCTCTCCGATTTCTTTATAATCACATATAGCACCAATAACCTTGGTCAAGGTCTTTTGTAAACTCTCATCCCTGGTTTCCACGGTTATATCAGCCTCTGCGTATATTTTATACCTTTCACCAATTAATTGCGATAAGATTTTCTTGCTATCCGCATTCAGCAACTGAGGTCTTGTATCCCTGAAATTTGTCCTTTTTACAAGCAGTTCCAAATCAGCCTTCAACCAAATTGTCAACGCCCCGCCACGCAACATTTCACGAACTGCCGGGGTAATAAACGCCCCTTCTCCGGTGGAAATAACTTTTAACAAAGGCTTTGATTCCAACAACCTGGAAATAACCCGCTGTTCAACGCGACGAAATTCTTCTTCGCCATACATAGAAAAGATATCCACAACACTACAACCGGCTGCGGCTTCTATTTCTTTATCTAAATCAACAAATGGAATACCCAGCCTGCGGGACAGCGCACGCCCAATACTGGTTTTGCCGGCCCCCATCAGGCCGACCATAACAATCGGTTTATTTAAATCCAATCCTACAATTTCATTCATAAGAATAATAATACCTGTACTGCGATTTGAATCAAGGAAAATTTATATCATAATGTTTTTTCTAGAAAATTTGAAGTCATACCAACATGAACGAAGCCGCATTTTTCATAAAATTCTTTTGAATCATATTCACGCAAAGCCATTTCAGCCCTAACCCTTTTCACACCTTGAATCTTTAGAACATCTGTAAAGTTATTTAATAATTGACGACCAACGCCAAATTTCTTGCGATAATTTCTATGAACATACAGATATCTAATTCTTGCCACTTGCGGTTCTTGATCATAAATAAAACCACTGACCATACCCCGCATTTTTTTATCATGATAATATCCATAAGAAGGATTTTTCAATCGGACCGATTGTATAAAATCACGCACATTATCTTGGACAATATTTGGCGTCTTATAAACCGTTCTTAGTATATCACCAAGCGCATTTTCATCTTTAGAAGTTACATTAAACTATGGGAATATTCCATTATTTATAGACAATTGTTTTCTAGCTTTCATATCTTCATCTGAATGATAAATTTCATACCCTTGGGACTTATAAAATTCAATGAAATTATATGATAAATTCAAATCTGCAAAGGAATTATTGTTCGACAAAACGCCTT
>JAIRLP010000043.1 GCA_031259365.1 Rickettsiales bacterium | reverse complement strand
TAAGACCGCTATTTACAAGATAGTTGCTAACCTCCAACCACCAGACTTTTTCCGGTGGTTTTATTTTGAAAAAAATAAAGAGAAGCAAAAATGAAGAAAATTATCACAAGTCTGTTTTTTATACTACTCATCAGCGGTCATGTATTCGCCGCTCCAATGTGCTTTGATGGGGATGACTGTTCTTATTATCCATAGGATAGCACTGCGAAAACATTTGTGGGATGTGACCAATGTACTTGTGCAGGTAAAGTTTACATCTGTAAGGAATGTGTCTCTGATTCAAATTGCTCTTCTGGCTATGAATGCATTGGTTATACTTGCAACCAAATTTGCGACGGCTGTTCCAATTGCACCAGCGATATGGATTGGTCTGCGCATAGCACGGGGTATCAAAAGAAAGTTACACGAACATGCGGTTGCAATACATGCAATTATGTGACTGCATATCGCTGTGCGGCCGGGTATTATGGCAGTTCTACAAATGGCAGCAGTGGCTGCACGTTATGTCCAAGTGGCGGCACCAGCGCAGCGGGCAGCATAGTGATAACACAATGTTATGCCTTTCCTTCGTCTGACACAGACACGACAGGCAATTGGGAATATACTTAACCTTGTTATTATTCTTTATGAGGAAAAAGTTGACCCCTGGGGGCAAAGGTATTTCTGTGTCGGTTACATCTTTTTAAAATAATGAATAAAAAATAATGGTATTATGTTTCGTATATTGTGAAAACAGTGCCCTTTACTACTTGGCATTATTTCTTTATCCATAACTTACGTGATCTTTGGATTTGATGATCCAAAAAATTATTTTTCAATCGTTTTTATTGTCTTTGTTTCAACATTTGAATTATCGCGGCAATTTTTTATCCTAACTTTTTCTTTAGAATTTCATTTACAACTGATGGGTTTGCACTGCCGCCTGTGGTCTTCATAACCTGACCAACAAAGAAGCCCATCAATCCAACCTTGCCGCCACGGTATTGTTCCAACTGTGATGGGTTGGCCGCAATCACATCATCAATCGCTTTTTCAATGGCGCCGGTATCTGTGATTTGTTTCATACCAAATTTATCTGCAATGGATTTAGGAGAACCTTTTTCACCATCCAACATCTTGATAAAGATATCTTTGGCTTGCTTTCCATTAACATCGTTTGATTGAAGTAGATCGACCAATTCTGCCAAATCAGATGGGGTGATAATTCTTGCTGTGCCTTGGTCATGTGCATCCACAGCGTTTTCTATGTCCATATTTTCAGGGTGTGCGAACAGTTCGCTTATCATCCAGTTCGCAACCGGTTTTGCGCGTTTTGGCTTGTTGCCGACAGCGACTTCAAACCATTTGGAAATGTCGGTTGATTCAGTTAAACGCGCGGCGTCATATTCAGATAATCCCAATTCATTAATGTAACGCGCACGACGTGCAGATGGTAATTCTGGCAATGTTGCGCGGATGCGTTCGATGGTTTCGTCTTCGATTATCAAAGGCAACAAATCTGGGCAAGGGAAGTAACGATAATCCAAAGCATCTTCTTTGCTGCGCATGATGGATGTCGTGCCGTCCGTCTGGCTGTAGCGCATAGTGTTTCTTTCAATTGTTCCGCCGTTTTCCAGAATTTCGATTTGACGGCGCGCTTCAAATTCAATCGCAGATTTAATAAATTTAAACGATACCATGTTTTTTATTTCACATCGCTCATTGAATTCGACGCTGCCGGCGCGGCGAACGGATACGTTAACGTCCGCGCGCATGCTGCCTTCTTCCATGTTTGCCCGTGATACGCCCAAGGCGCGTGCGATTTCGCGAATTTCACGCAAGTACTTTTCAGCTTCGTCCGGAGATGTTATATAGGAATTTTCTTGCGCGTTCGTTACGTCCAGAAAAGTCACGATTTCCAACAATGCAACACCTGTACGGTTATAATCCGCAAAGGATTTTGTTGGATGTGCATCGTGTTTTAATTTTCCAGCATCTTGTTCCAAGTGGGCGCGTTCGATTAAAATCTTTTTTGGATTGCCGTCGTCACCGATGATTTCAATGTGACCACGACCGACCACAGGTGGTTCTTCGACAGGCTGTGAAATCTGATATCCCTGGGGCAGGTCAGGGTAAAAATATTGTTTACGGGCAAATTTACTGCGTCGTGTAATTTCAGCGTTGATACCCAGACCAAATCGAATGGCTTGTTCTACACAATATTCATTCAGAACCGGCAGCATTCCAGGCATTGCGACGTCAACCATTGAAACCTGAGTGTTAGGGGAAATGGTTGGATTATAGTCTGCGGACGCCCCGCTGAACAGTTTGCTTTCGCTTAAAACTTCGATATGAGTTTCCAATCCGATGACTAATTCCCAGTCGCCTGTTTTACCCTTAATTGTGAACATGTTATTTTTCCTTGCTTTTTTGATTTCGGTGTCTTATTATCTCTTTCGCGTCGGCTAGGTAGCTCAGTTGGTAGAGCAAGGGACTGAAAATCCCTGTGTCGGGGGTTCGATTCCCTCCCTAGCCACCACTTAATTTGTCGCCATGGTGGTGGCTTTTTTTATTTCCCCATAACTTTGGTTGGTCTGTTGTCTAATCCCGCAAAGCCTTCGATATGTTTTGCCAATTGCAAGACGCGCATATCATCGAATTTATTCCCAACAACCTGCATCCCCAATGGCAATCCGTTATCAGCCAATCCGCATGGCACAGAACATGCAGGAACGCCCGCCAAGTTCATCGCAACTGTAAACAGATCCAATGCATAGTATTCCAAAGGTGTTAAATCTGAATCCAACGGTAACGCTGGACCAGCACCAGAAGGGCATACAATCAGATCACATTGTGCGAATGCATTGTCAAATGCGTCTGCGATTAAACGACGAACGCGTGCAGCCTGCATAAAATAAACTTCATAACTTTCTGAAGACAACACAGCAGTTCCAACAACCATACGACGTTGGACTTCTTCACCAAATCCAGCGGCGCGGGTTTTCTTGTATGTATCGATCAGATCGTTGCCTTCGACGCGCAAGCCATAACGCATACCATCATAACGCGCCAAATTAGAAGATGCTTCGGCTGGTGCAATTACATAGTATGCGGCCAACGCATCCAAAACGTTCGGAACTGATACTTCGATAATTTCTGCGCCAGCTGCTTTTAAATCATCAATGCGTTGATCGAATAGTTTTTTCATGTCGTTCGAAATTTCTACATCAGCAAATTCTTTGATTACACCAACGCGCAATTTATTTAACCCAATGGTTGGCAAGCTGCCTTTGACGTGAAAATCAGCATTCGCGCTGGTTGAATCTTTTTCGTCATGACCCGCCATAATAGACAATAATAATGCGGCATCGTCTACTGTGCGTGCAATTGGACCTGGGGTATCAAGACTGGATGCAAATGCAACACAACCCCATCTGGAACATAACCCATAAGTTGGCTTCATGCCTACCAATCCAGTGATCGCAGCAGGAAAGCGGATTGAACCACCGGTATCTGTTCCGGTCCCCCCAATGGCCAGACCACCTGCGATCGCAGATGTCGCGCCACCTGATGAACCACCAGCGGTTAATTTACGTTCCAACTGATAAGGATTGATTGGTGCGCCAAAGAAACTGGTTTTGGAAAAAGTTCCCATCGCAAATTCATCCAGATTTGTTTTACCCAGTAAAACAGTTCCAGCATCAATATATTTCTGGGAAATGGTTGATTCATATTCAGGAATAAAGTTTTCCAACATTTTGGATGCCGCTGTTGTACGAATACCACGTGTTGCAAACAAGTCTTTCATTCCGATTGGAATCCCATCCAAAGGCAATGGATTCCCGGCCGCATAGCGCGCGTCACTGACGGCGGCATCAGCCAATGCGCGTTCTGGGGTTACAGTGATATAGCAATTCAATTCGTCGCCCAGTTCTTCGATACGTTTTAAATAGGCCTTGGTTAATTCAGTGGACGTAATTTCACCGGATTTTAATTTTGCCAATGCTTCTGTAATTGTTAAATCAATCATTTCTTATCGCTTTTGTTTTTTATTTACACTTTACGTAATATTGTGGGAACAAGACTGCGCCGACTTTGCCCATAACAGGGCACTTGCAACTTCCCATCATCAGATTGGTCTGGCAACGCAGCAGGCGCCAAAAATCATCTTTTGGGTCGAAAGGCATACACAGCGGTTTGCCAATATATTGAATATTTTGAATATATACTTTGTTCGCCCCGGATTCGTTTTTTTCTGTG
>JAIRLP010000028.1 GCA_031259365.1 Rickettsiales bacterium | reverse complement strand
CCAACACGCAGACAAACACCATGCGCGCCAATTAAACTGCCAAAATCAAAGCAATGCATATCTTCTACAAAAAAGGTTAACAGCGCATCATCTGGTTTTGTAAAAAGTGTTATATCTTTAATCTTTGATAATTCGCCATGCAAATATCTTATTAATTTTGGATCCGGTCTGTGATTTTCCAAATAATCAATGGCGGGGCCCAATCCAGCAATCTGTGTTAATGGCAAAGTGCCAGCCTCAAAACGCTCTGGCCCATCTGCCAACACCCAAGTACTGGTTGCATTTTCTGCGTTCTTATTTTGTTTTTCGGTAACGGTTGCGATCATGCCGCCGCCCATATTATCCACCTGCCAACGCAATGGTTCTTTGACATACATGATGCCAATCCCTGTATCTGCACCAATCTTGTGTCCAGAAAAACATAAGAAATCACAACCCCAATCAGCCACATCAATTGGCAAATGTGCAACATATTGCGCTGCATCTATGATGGAAATCACATTTGGATTTATTGATTTTGCGTCTTTAATTAATTTTTTAACATCTTGTCTGCGCCCCAGTACATTTGACATAGCCGTGATTACAAAGATATCTATATGATCAATTCCGGATAAATCGATATTGAAATTATCATCCAGTTTTGATGTTTTAATTTTACACTTATCAAGACTTGCCATTTCTTCCCACGGTAATCTGGCCGAATGATGATCCAGATCAGATACAACCACAATTGATTCTTTGGTGAACACATTGGATCGTTCCAAAATTCTGGAAATGCGATTCATTCCATCTGTGGTGCCAGATGTAAAAACGATATTATCAGGGGTCGAATTTATGAATCTTGCCACCCTTTCCCTTGTCAAATTTACAGTATTATCAACAGCCATACTGCGCGCGCAAACTCCGCGTCCCGCATTCGCGTAATGATGGGTTAAAAAATCATCCTGTGTGCGGATAACTTCGGCGGGTTTCAAGCTGCTTGCCGCTGCGTCTAAGTATATGATTTTATTCATTTATTGTTTTCTCTTGATTTTTGTAACGATTATAATACAGTTGTGTGGAATATCAATAAATTAAGGAGAAAAAAATGGCTTTGGGACACGCAAATGATGCAAACTTTTCTGACAAAATTGCCAAGGGAATTACCTTGGTCGACTTCTGGGCATCTTGGTGCGGTCCATGTCAAATGTTTGGCCCTATTTTCGAAGCTACATCAGCCAAGGTTGCAGATGCCAGCTTTTTGAAGTTTGAAGTTGACGAATCCAACCGACGCATCCCTGCACAATATGGCATACGCAGCATTCCAAGTGTCTTGGCATTCAAAGATGGCGAATTAGTCGAAGCACGTACGGGTGTAATGGATGGTGAAACCCTAGAATCATGGGTCGCAGAAATTAAAGGAAGTTAAAAAAATGGCAACAAAGAATTACAAGACTTTAGAACTGGATCCAAAATATGTTCCAAAAAAGTCGGAAAAATATATGTCTGTAGAACAGTTGGCGTACTTTTATCAGTTGTTAACATCTCAAAAAGAAGAACTGATGCAGGGTTCTGATTCTGTTTTGAATGCTGTTAAATTGGCTGAAAGAGCTAAAAATACCGGTGTTGGGGATGATTCTGACAGTTCTACTTTTGAACAAGAAATCGCTATGAACTTGAAGTTTGCAGAACGTAATGACAATCTGTTAAAAAAGATTGATACAGCGTTGGAAAGAATAGAAAATGGTACATATGGTTACAGTGTTATTTCAGGTGAAGAAATTGGATTGTCCAGAATGCTGGCCAGCCCATTCGCAACCATGACCGTTGAAGAACGTGAAGAATACGAAAAACGTGAATAAAACAAGAACCAGTCGCAAGACTGGTTTTTTATAATTATACTCAAGTGCCAGGAATGTACTTTATTCAGACTGTCGCCCCGGCATTGAATTGTTTTGACATTTATTAAATGTCAAAACAAGAACCAGATTCTAGACCCCGCCTCACGCCACCAAGGTAGCGGTCTAGGTAAAGTATATTCTTGGTAATAGAGCGTTATAATTAAAAACAAATGCGGGAAAAATCCCGCATTTATTATTTTTTCTTTGCAGCAGTCTTTGCGCCCTTTTTAGGTGCAGCTTTTCTTGCGACTGGCTTTTTCGCGGTAACGGCTTTTTTTGCAGCTGGCGCGCTGTCTGTTTTCTTTTCTTTTTTGTCTTCGTCTTTGCCTTTGATTTCTTTTTTAAAGACATTGATACCATTGGCCAGGTTTTTCATTAAATCCGGAATTTTAGAATGTCCAAACAAAATTAAAACCAAAATGACAATTAAAAGTATTTCCCAAAAACTTGTTCTCATGATTTGCTCCTTGCAATCAATATAGATATATTACGCTGTGTTTATTTATTTTGCAACATAACAATCCAAGCCATCAGATTTTGCATTCTGGCAGAATCCATTAGCTTCGCCAGATGTTGCGAAACCAATACGCAATCTATATGTTGTTGTACCATTTGGCAGAACTGCGGCCAAGATTACAAATTGTTTGTTTGTAAACAAGCTGGGATGTCCTGCTTGAATCTTTTTCTGTGCTCTTTCAGCCAGTGCACGCGTGCTGTATGATCCAAACTGTACATACCAGGATGCATTGGCGGCAGGTTTTGGCTTAGGCGCTTGTGCCTTTGGCTTGGTCGGCGCTGCTATGGCAGGTTTGCCTGCTGGCTTGTCTGGATTAAATGTAATTTCGCGTCTATCTGATACTTCACGTACTGGCACACCTGGTGTTACCGGCGTTGGTTCAGCGCGTTTTGGGGCTGGCGTCACCGCAACCGGTGCCGGTTGTGTTGGCGTAGCGTTATCTGGCACGACCAAAGTATCCGTTGCGCCTGAATCCACTGTTACAACTTCTGGTGTATCCAAATCAATTTCCACGGAAGACCCTGAATCAGATCCAATTGTGCGTACAATAATATATGTCGCCAATACGATAACCAACAATCCAATACCCATCAACAACCAAGGCTTTTTTGGTCGTGGGGACGATGTAAAAGGACTGGATTCCGGTAATGTATCCAATGTCGCATCGTCTTCTAGATCTAATAAATCCAAGCTGTCGTCAATTTCATTATTCATGAGAATTCCCCCATTTGTTCTTTTCATTAATTATATCATAAAAAAAAGCCACTTTCCAGCAGATATCAATAAAAAAGCGCCCCAAGTTGGAACGCATCTTTATATGTCAAATAACCAGTCGCTGTTATTTATCTAAAAAGGCTGTCACTTCTATTTCTATTTTTGCACCATTTCGTTTAAGCGCGCCTACTTCAACCATGGTTGACACGGGTTTAGACACTTTAAAATATTCATTTCTGATTGATGACACAATATCCGAATCGTTCATATCTGTCAGATAGATAACCGCCTTTACCACATTATCAATCCCCGCCCCCGCCAGGCAAAGTAAGTTGTCTA
>JAIRLP010000011.1 GCA_031259365.1 Rickettsiales bacterium | reverse complement strand
AGTGGGAGATACTTCGTATGCTGTCTGGGGACTTTTTTGTAACAGGAAATACGGAATCTCAGACCCGATCGTTATTTGTGGTGGGCGATACCAAGCAGTCTATCTATGGCTTTCAGGGTGCTGATCCCTTGGCTTTTTCTGAAAGCCGTGAACAAATAGCAACACAAATACGTAATAATTTACGTACAATAGAAGAAGTTCCATTAACGCAAAGCTTTCGTTCAACAGCACCAATTCTGCGGGCTGTGGACCATTTCTTTGGGAACCCAGATATTCATGATTTTGCTGGTTTTATTAATAATGATCACAAATGCTTCCGGATGGATGCCCCCGGTATTGTAGAAATCCACAAGCTGCTATCTAAGGCATCGGATTGACTGTCTTTGTGACTGTTAAATAAGTTTATTTACACCCATTTTATAGACAAGTTTAAGCACAGTTTTATAATCTTGGTCATGTCTGCTTTTCTTTATATTGAAATATCCTTTGCATTTGCACTGTGCGGCAATCAGCAAACGTATGACAAAACATGTAATTTCATATAGCCCTTATGTAATAAGGGTTATATCGAGTATATTCTTGTATTATTTTATTGATATTATTCTATTGGTTTGTAATATCGTTGAATAATTCCAAAGATAAATTCTGTTAAATAATATCAATACATGTATAACTTGAACTGATGTTTTTTATTGGTGATATTAATGACCTTGTTTGGCTATATTTTGTCCCGATCGGGAAGCTAAATTATCTTCATTATTACTTTAAATTTGGACTTTTATGTGTTAACATTCATAATAGGACAAGAGATAAATCATATAACTACATGAATGATCTTTTATTCTTTTAATAGAACAACATTATTATGCTGATGAATAACGAAAATGAAAACATTTTACCGAAACAAAAATCTGCATCAATGGCACGTAAAGAATATATTCATGTCATTGCAGATAAAATTCAATCGTTAATCATAAACGAAGATTTTGCACCAAGTGACATTATGATTTTGGTACAAAGACGCCATCCATTTGCAGCTCCCTTGGTCAGTGAATTAAAGTCTAGAAGTATTGATGTGGCAGGTAGCGACAGAATTGTTTTGCCTGATTTTCCGGCAATCCGTGACCTGTTAAACCTGTTGCGCTTTTGTGTTAATGTATATGATGATTATAGTTTATCCTGTACTTTAAAAAATCCTTTTTATCGTTTGAAAGAACTTGATATTTATCATATTTGCGATACACGCAAAATGGTACAAAATGATTTGCGAAAACAAGATCCAGATGCTGATAAAGCAACTGTTTTCGATATTCTTAAAAATATGCATCCTGATATTTATGCTGAATTATCCCAAATGATCGAATGGTCAAAAACGATGCCACCATATTCGTTTTTTACGCAAGTTTTGAATACAAACAATCATCGCGAAAAAATGATTGCAGCGTTGGGTAGTCAGATTATTGATCCATTAGAAGAATTTCTAACCATATGTTTGGCATATGAAAGAACACAACCTGGCACACTGAAACATTTTTTGAAATGGTTTATCACAGGTGGCAGCGAAATTAAACGTGACATGGATGCCAGCTGTGGCGTTCGTATCGTAACAGTGCATGGAAGCAAGGGCTTGGAGGCTCCTGTGGTATTTCTTATTGATACAATCAGAACACCAAAAGATAAACCAGAAAAGATATTCCCATTAGATTCAGTGCTGTTGCATAAAAAGCCTGTATCCTTTGAAAACTATGATGTTGACACAGAAAAACTGATGGCTTGGTTATGGAGCCCACAGAAAAAAGGCAGCGAAAAATTGACCGCAGCAGCCGATTTAACCATGAATACCAAGATCGCTGAATACTATCGTTTATTATATGTGGCAATGACACGTGCTCGTGATCGTTTATATATTTATGGGTTTACAACGAATAAGAATCCGCCGGACATTGCATGGCACACCAAGTTGATGGAAATAATGCCAAGCATGCCAAACAGCACATTTGATGGAGATGTGTTCAAGGTGTCCAATGTCTGAAAACTTAAAAGAATTTTTGTCTGTCCGAAAAAAGCAGAAGTTTGCGACCGATGTTGGTAATGACAGGCACGCAAAGATGCAACGTATCGTTATAGATAGTGATATAGAGAAGGGCGATAAAGATCTAATCAAAAAGATTAAATTGAATCCACATATCTTGCCATATTTTGTACGAAAAAGCCGGGCAGAGGTCCCAATCGCAGGTGTGATTAATGGTCTATTAATCAGCCGTCGTATCGACAGAATGTTGATTGGTCATGAAAACAAGTCCATCGTTTTTATCGATTATAAAACAGATTTAAACAAGAACGTATTTCGCGACAAGTACAGCAAACAGATGAATGAGTATTCACAATTGTTGCAAAATGTTTATCCTGACTATTCAATCCAAGGTTTCATTTTATGGTTACAGGATTTTACACTGGAACAAATTTCTTGAAATCATATAAATATAAGATAGAATGATCACATCTAAAACTTAAACAAAGGGTATAAACCAATGCGCATGATCTAATTGATTTCAAATTGTCAAATCACTTTTGTGATGGGTGACATGTTCGATTATTTATGCAAAAGGTTTTACCATGCAATCCATATCTTTGTCAAAAATATCGTTTTCATATCCATTGTCTGATGATTTGTTTTCGGACGTATCTGTCGTGTTTGACGACAGCAAAAAAATAGCCATCATAGGTGATAACGGAATAGGAAAAACAACTCTGTTCAAGATCATTTCGGGGCAATTAGAACAAGGGTCTGGGAAAATTATCCGTAATGCAACCGTGTATCTATTGCCGCAGATAAGCGCACCAGATATCAAGAGCGGCGGGGAACGACAACAGAAAGAATTGGACCAAGCTTTTGCATCCAATGCGGATATACTTTTGCTGGACGAGCCGACCAATAATTTGGATGCGGACGCGCGCACAAATTTTTTCAACCAATTATATAATTGGCCTGGCGGCGTGGTCATAATTTCGCATGATCGCGAGTTATTAAATCGGGCGGATATTATTATGGAACTGACCAGAAATGGCATAAGAATATTTGGCGGCAATTACGACTTTTATGTTCAATCACGTGATGCCGAACGCAAACATCTGAAATCAGAATACGCAAATACTGAAAATCGCATTGCGTGGTTGAAGAAGACAAAAGAAATCGCTGCGGCGACAGCGGGCGCGTCAATGAATCGTCTCAACAAAAGCAAACAGCATGCCGTTGAAACAGGGCATAAATTCAAGCATGGCGGGAATCATCCTATGGATAAAATTGAAACTGTCCTGTCAAAAAAGTCAAAGTTGATTCAGAAAAAGCTTGATGAAAAATTTGATGAGCGGCAAAAACTGTCCGAACAACTGCGCGATGATAAAATAAAAATCCCCATGCCCGCTAAGCCATTTCCAAAAAATGATCTTATCCTGATCCAAGATATGTCTTTTGGATATGATACGAAAATATTCACAGACTTTAATTTACAGGTCCGTGGCGGCGAACGTATTCGAATCAGTGGCAGAAATGGAAGTGGTAAGACGACCTTGTTAAAGCTTATTCTGGGACATCTAAAGCCACATGC
>JAIRLP010000058.1 GCA_031259365.1 Rickettsiales bacterium | reverse complement strand
TTTTATGCGCCGGAACTTCTGGCGCTTTTTTCTATGAATAAAATTCTTGACTTTCTATTTCCGCCGTCTTGTCCGATTTGTAAAATCGGTGTTTCTGAACATGGTATGTTGTGTTCAGATTGTTGGAATAACTTTGACTGGATCAGTGATCCAAAATGTTCACGTTGTGGTTATCCTTTTCCTGCAAATCTGGATTTGGGACCAGCGCCGCTTTGTCCCGTTTGTGCCAGCGGATCAAATGAACTGGATTGGATGCGCACCGCGTGTGTTTATGACGAATTTTCCAAGAATGTTATGTTGCCATTTAAACATGCGGGTGCTTTGAAATATCAAAAGATAATGTCTCGCGCTATGATCTGGTCTTTGCGTGAATTAACAGATGTTAAGATTGATGTCGTTTTACCGGTTCCACTGGCGTATCGCAGATTATTCAAAAGAGGTTACAATCAAGCAACCTTATTGGCCAAACCAATCGCAAAAGTTTTCAATGCTAAATTGGATGTTGATTCTGTTCAACGACAATATCGTCCAGACATGGGTCATAAAAATTCCAAACAAAGATTTGAAAATATTCGCGGTGTCTTTACTTGTATCCATCCCGACAGAATCAAAGGCAAAACAATTTTGTTGGTTGATGATGTGATGACAACGGGTGCAACTTTTTCTGAATTATACAAAGTTCTTAAACGTGCCGGTGCAAAAGAAGTTTATGGGATTGTCTTTTGCCGCGTTGTCCGGGCGATCTAAATTTATTATAATGTGTGCTTGTCGTTATGTTCATCCTCGTGTATGTCCAATACACGTCGGATTTCGCAAAACTTCCAATCATCTCATTATAATAAATTTAAAGAAAAGCAAGAGGCTGCTTTCCTAGTCTGTATTTATTTGTTTGTTGGGAATTCATTATTAAATATTGATTTTGATATTTATCTAATGTATTCTTGAACTGTGTCCAACACAAAACAAGGAACAAATTATGAAATTTAAATTATTGGCATTAGTTGCGGCATTATGTTTGCCAGGAATGGCTTCTGCTGTATTGCCTCATACTGGTTTTTATCAGACAGTTGACGATGAAACCAGCAAGCCTAAATCCATTGTGGCTATTTACGAATATTTGAATGGGGATGACGTAGAAGTTGCCGGTCGTATCGTTGCATTGTATGACGAAGAAGGTACGGTATCTGAAACTTTATCAAACCCAGTCAAAGTTGCTGACAAGGTTACTGGAACGCCTAAAATGGTTGGATTAGATATTATCTGGGGTATGGAATGGGACGCAGATGATCAAGAATATGAAGATGGAAAAATCATGGATCCAAAAAAGGGCAGCGTTTATTCATCTGTTATGTGGGCAGATAAAAAAGACACATCCAAGTTTAATGTACGTGGCAAGATCGGCCCATTTGGTCGTACACAGACTTGGAATGTAATGAAGACAGCAGATCTGCCGTCTGATTTGCAGAATCTAGATATGTCCAAGTGGACCCCAGTCGTCGTTAAATAGCGGTATCCTGTAATTTTTACGGGATATCGCGCACACCCCACCGCCCACGAAAAACAGTCGTTTTTCGCAGGGCCCGAAAGTTGGGGTGTTTTTATTTGATTTGGGGCCATTTATTCTATAGAATTCACTGCAGTATAAGGAATATTAAAATGAACATCGAACTAGGCAAAAATATAAACGTGCGTGATATTGAAACACGTATTCAAGAATTTTGGGATAATAACAGTTTTTGGGAAAATGACGTTACGTCAGATAAAAAGCCTTTTTGTGTTATGATGCCGCCTCCAAATGTTACTGGTAATTTGCATATGGGACATGCTTTGGATAATGTTTTGACTGATATCGTTTGTCGTTATAAACGTATGGATGGCTTTGATGTTTTATGGCAGCCAGGTACCGACCATGCATCCATCGCAACACAGTTGTTGGTTGAACGCGATTTGTCCAAGAATGGCATTAATCCACGGAGCTTATCCACAGAACAGTTGTTGGAAAAAGCCTGGGCATGGAAAAATGAAAAGGGCGGGCAGATTATTAACCAGTTACATATCTTGGGTGTAACCCCGGCTTGGTCCCGTGAACGCTTTACCATGGATGAAGGTTTATCCGCAGCCGTTACAAAATTATTTGTTCAGATGTTTAACGAAGGTCTGATTTACAAGGCCCGTCGTTTGGTTAATTGGTGTCCAAAGCAACAGACAACCGTTTCAGATTTGGAAATTGAAACCAAAGATGAAAAGGGTAAATTCTATTACTTTAAATATCCTTTGAAAGAAGGGGACTTTATCGAAATTGCAACAACGCGCCCGGAAACTTTGTTTGGCGATCAGGCGATTGCAATTCATCCAGAAAATGAAAAGTTAAAACACTTGATTGGCAAGACTGCAATCATTCCATTAACAAATATCGAAATCCCTGTTATCGCAGATGAACATGCTGATCCTGAAAAGGGAACAGGTGCGGTTAAAATTACACCGGCGCACGACATGGATGATTGGCAGGTTGGTTTGCGCCATAACTTGACACCGGTTTGCATCTTAACACCAGATGCCAAGATGATGGATATGGACCCGGTTCCTTCAAAATATCGTGGCATGGATCGTTTCAAGGCGCGCGCTGAAATCGTTGCGGATATCGAAGCAGCAAACTTGATGGTAAAGGTCGAAGATAAAACGATTCCAACACCATATTCAGAACGTGGTGGTGTAATCATCGAATATATGGTTCGTGACGAATGGTTTGTTGATGCAAAGAAATTATCAATGCCTGCCATCGAAGCTGTAGAAGAAGGCAAGATTAAATTCATGCCGGAACATCGTTACAATTTGTTTATGGCTTGGATGAAAGACATTCGCGAATGGTCTATTTCACGTCAGCTGTGGTGGGGACATCAGATTCCTGCTTGGTACGACGAGGATGGCAAAATGTATGTTGCCGAAAATGAAGTTGACGCCATCGCCCAATCTGGTGGTAAAAAATTAACCCGTGATGAATCTTGTTTAGATACTTGGTTCAGTTCAGCGTTGTGGCCTTTTTCAACATTGGGCTGGCCTTCACCTACCCCAGAATTGGAAAAGTACTATCCAACAGATCTGTTGTATACAGCTGCTGATATTATTTTCTTTTGGGTTGCACGCATGGTTATGATGGGTATGTATGTTATGAAAGATGTCCCTTTCCATACAGTTAATTTCCATGGAATTGTTCGAGATTCCAAGGGCCAGAAAATGTCCAAGACCAAAGGTAACGGAACAGATCCATTGGATGTCATTGATAAATTTGGCACAGACGCGTTACGTTACTGGGTTGCAACCGCACCAATTGGAACCGATATGCGTTATTCTGATGACGAAGTAAAACGCGGAACAAAACTGTTAACAAAATTGTGGAATGCATCTAAATATACTTTGATGCAGTTAGCTGATTTTGAACCGAATACAGAAAATTTTGTTCATGTTGAAAACAGATTTATTGAAGACAGATGGGTCTTGTCAGAATTGAACAAAGCGATCATAGAAATACATCGTTGTATGGATAAGTATGATAATTATAATGCACGTGCTGCTGTTGATACATTCTTTTATGATATTTTCTGTGATCAGTATTTGGAATTTATCAAAGACAGATTCTGGGCACCCGAAAAGTATTCTGCTGGTTCACGTCTGTCTGCACAATGGACATTGTGGGAAGTTTTGCGCGCAGCCTTGGGATTGTATGCGCCGTTCATTCCATTCTTGACCGAAGAATTGTGGCAGAAAATCTACCAGCCATTCCAAGGCGGTCAGACATTGCATTTGACTGAGTATCCACGCGCTCGTGCAGAATATGATACGGATGTGTCGGAAATGAAAATTGCATTGGATGTTTTGAAGCATATCCGTGGATTGCGTACAGATCGTAAAATTGGTAATGGTGCGAAATTGGGCGAACTGGTTATTGATTCATCTGTACCAACCGTTTTGCATGGTGTTATTAAATCAGCAGCACGTGTGGAAACTATTGTGGCCCGGCCAGGTGCTGAAATTGATTTCACGGTTTTAGAACAGCCACAGGGGTAATTTTTAGCGAGAGAGAATACAGCTAAAAAGGGTAAAAAATGTCAGAAAATTTTGAACAAAGAAAACTGGAAAACTTGGA
>JAIRLP010000018.1 GCA_031259365.1 Rickettsiales bacterium | reverse complement strand
TCTCGTCAATGGTATTGAATCAAAATAATATCAAAGGAATTGGTGATTAAAAAAGCGACTTTTAAGTAACTTTTTTATTTCTCAAGCAGCATGACTATCCAGTTCACGCTTTACCAATTTTATAAATTCGGTCTTTTTTGTCGGATTCAATTTTTTGTTAACCGGTTGCCCCAATTGATAAGGAACTATCAAAGGTGCGAACTGATCACCAGTTGTATCAAAAGCAGTCCAATTTAATTTATCACGCAAGAAAACAACCGGTGCATGTTCCCATGTTCCCAGCTTTATTGCCTGCAGTTCCCACACACCTGAACCACCATACAATTCATAAATACATACACTGGAAAGAGCACAAAATCCCTTGGATGGATACACATACTCATCTTTGAAAATGTCCTTGTCTATGAACTTATTGCGGAATTTTTTATTTTTATAAAGGTCGCGAAGAACTGTTACCATTTGTTCCAGAGAATATTCAAATTTTGCAGAAACAGACAGGTCAATCTTTCTTGCGTTTGCAAGGACAGCTTCTGTGGCTTTGTTATATGATTCTGTTCTATCTGACATACGTTTATTTTATCACAAAAAACATTATTATTCAACGCATCAGATCAATATTGGCATAACGTGCCAAATAATGAGCAATTAAAGAATATTCTGTGATCAGTCCCTGATTAGGTTCTGCTTCTTCATACGGTATCCGTCTTTCAAGAAATTGACAGGCTGTAATGTCAAACGGTCTTCCAGATACAATATCACTGATAAAACCATGATTCAATCCATCAAAACTGAAAGAAAAAATTTCCATAGGTATCCAAACTTTGTCTTTTCCAGCTGCATGATAAATAATATAAGTACAACCGTAACAAAAGCCCTGAGACCAATTTTTCATAATGGTTTTCATGTCAGAATCAGGAATTATTTGGTTGCGTCTTGTTTTATCTTTGATACATGTACGCAGTTTCAAAACAACTTCAGGTAGACGTTGAGCTGCTGGTACGTGTTTATATCGGCGAACAATATGTTCTGCATAATCCAATGATTGTTTGGTATCTAAATCGAATTTTTGTTTTGCATTCATAATTCAGTCAAAGGCCATCGAGGACGAGGCGCCACAGGTTCTGTAACCACTTTGCCCAACAGATAATTTTCCAATCCCGCCCAAGCAATCATTGCGCCATTATCCGTACACAAATTCAAAGGCGGTGCCGCAAATGTCATATCTTTATCCACCGCCATCTTTTCCATTGCCGCGCGAATTGCTGTGTTTTTCGCCACACCACCAGCAACCACTAATGTCTTAGGTGCCGCTTTGACCACTCTTTCATCATTCAGGGCGTTGTTTAAACGATTAATGATACAATCTACCACTGATGCCTGAAAAGACGCGCAGAAGTCATTTATAAACTGTTCACTGTGTGGCGCAGGATGTTTAGCCAACATTGTTCTGGCAGATGTTTTAATACCGCTGAAAGAAAAGTCACAACCTGGTTTATCACATAACGGACGAGGGAACTTGAACGCGTCACCACGTCCCAATGTCGCATGCTTGTCCACGGCTGGCCCGCCTGGATAGCCCAATCCCAACATCTTGGCCACTTTATCAAAAGCTTCGCCAGCACTGTCATCCAAAGTCTGACCAATCAATTCATATTTGCCAACACCATTCACCAACAATATCATCGTATGTCCACCACTGGCCAATACCAACAGATACGGGAAATCTACCGTGTCTGCCGCCGTACTATCATTTGCAGACGCAGCTTTTAAACGTGGAACCAATGAATGGCCTTCTAGATGATTTACCGCAACCAAAGGTTTTCCAGTTGCCTGGGCCATACCAGTTGCCGCCATCCAACCAATCAGAACACCACCAATTAATCCAGGACCAGCAGTTGCAGCGATAACATCTATATCGTCTATGGTTTTGTTGGCATCATTTAATGTTTTATTAATGACTTCATCAATCGCCAGAATATGTGCGCGCGCTGCCAATTCAGGTACAACACCACCGTATTTCTGATGTTCCGGTATCTGTGAATAAATCACATGAGATAATATATTACGATCAGAATCAACAACAGCTGCACTGGTCTCGTCACAAGATGATTCAATACCAAGACAAAGAATTTTTTTATCAGTCATTTTTTATTTTATAAAGGGCAAAGCCCAAGTTATTTTTATTTGTTTTTCGTGCCTGGACATATTCTGCAAAATCCACGTCAACCACAGATTCTGATTTTGATGAAGCGTGTCTCAGCTTTCTATTTGGCAGCAAAAATCCCATATGAGATACTGCCAAATCAGTTCCCATGTTATCACGCATTTTTGGATTATCTATAATAAACAGCACCACCAGTTCTTGATCTGTTTCAATCGGTTTCCATTCAGAATAGGGTATGTACATTATCTGAACAGTGATATCTTGAAATCCGGCATTGTCTATATTATGGGTCTTTTTAAACCAATTGTTTCTTTCCAGTTTAGCAGTTCGGACCGCAGTTTTGCCATAATCCTGGGAAACATTTTCAACCAGATTTGAATTATTTACCAACCAATTATATTCCATAAAATGATTACGGTTAAGGAAATGAACTTCGCCTTTTTGATATCGGATCATTGTAAGTTTATCCACATCACCACCGGCAAGAGAGGTTTCCACGAATGTCGTGCAATCAAACGCATCGTCACGGATCAGGGGATCTGTATCATAACCGTACCCTTCGCCCAATGGATCAGATGCGTATTTAGCACCCAGATATTCACATCCTATGTATTCACATCTAGGTGCTGTAGCCGAACAAGCTGTTAATAATAAAAAGATTAAGAAGTTCTTTTTCATGCAATCAAAAATTACCCCCGAAAGTCGGGGCAAGAATTATTAAACAAACTTAAATGTTGTCTTTTAATTGGATGCCCATAAAACACAAAGATGCAGCATCTTTGATCGGCATATCAGCGGATTCAGGCAATGAGGCTATTTTATCCAAACACTGAACCATCAGGTCTGTATGTTCGTCTGTGCCAGTTAAAATTTTCACAGCTGCACCGCGGCGTTCAATGGATGCCGTTTTCCAATGTTTCAAGTTGCCAGTTTCCAAGTCAGCAGATTTATTTATAAAAAAGAAAACCACTGCAAACACAATGATCGCTGCAACGCCAATCATTAATTTGATATATTTTTTTACAACTGCTGTCATTTTACATTCTCCGTTTATTTACATTTAATTTTATTATCGCGTTTGGTCTGTTCTTTTAATTTAATTATATCATTATAGACTTCTTTGACAACCATCATCTTGGAAGGATCTTTAATCAAAATACTTTGGCCAATCTTTTGCTGCACATGTATATTTTCACCTTTGACGCGGTATATCCCCGTCCAGATCGCTGAAGTATCATTGTAAAACTTTTTGGCCATCTTTAAACTGGTGACAACAAAAGCATCCGAATCCGTAGAAATCCAACAATCCCCAACTTTTGGCGTATGCAAATTGTTTTCCAACATATAGCCTGTCAGCACTTTTTTAACTATCATATTTTATTCACACTTTACCAGCCACAAATCATAATCCGCATTTTGTAACGGATTATCGCCGGGTTCATTTTTCGACATCCAACCACTAAAGATCTTACCATCCGGGTTTTTGACCACTTCTATAAACATAAAGAAATCTTCTGGTTGGAACGGATCTGTTTGTTTGCAAGTACGAACGGTTAATGATAATTTTTCATAATTTGTCGCAGCGCCCACGGGCAAGGCAACTGTTTGGGATTTTCCTGCCGCTTTGCTCATAATACGAACCGCCGCAGTCTTTTTTTCAACATAAGCCGATGCGTCTGTTACGGCGAACAAAGAACCCAGGATTAAGAATGTAGATAATAACTTTTTCATGTCTGATATTTTATAGCGAACACCCAAAGAAGTCAAATCGTTATTAAAAGATGCTTTCCCCATAATGAGAATAAAAAAATCCCACCGAAGTGGGATTCAAACTTAAAAGTGGCGCCGCTTATGCTGCTTTGTTAGCTGTTTTTTCAGCTGATGTTGCAGCCAAGTCTTCAACGATACGCGCCTTTTTGCCAGACAGTCCACGCAAGAAGAACAATTTCGCACGACGAACTTTACCAATACGCAATTTTTCAATCTTTTCAATAGCTGGGCTGTACAGTGGGAACTTGCGTTCTACGCCAACACCATAAGATTCACGACGTACTGTAAAGGACGCATTATTACCCACATCGCCTTCGCGTGCAATTACAACACCTTCGAAGATCTGTATACGGAACTTTTCACCGTCTTTAATTTTAACGTGTACTTTTACTGTATCGCCGGCTTTGAAACCAGGTACTTTCTTTTCGCCTTTCAACTTTTCGATTTGTTTTGCTTCGATTTTTTTAATGATATTTGTCATTTCTTACTTCTCTTCATTTTTTAATAAATCCGGACGACGTTCTTTTGTTATGTCTTCCGATTGTGTTTTCCGCCATCTTTCAATATTGCCATGATGACCGGACAGCAGGACTTCTGGGACGTTTCGTCCACGCCATACTGACGGACGGGTATATAATGGCCATTCCAACCCGCCGATTTCAAAGCTTTCATTTGCAGTGGTGTCCTCGCCACCGTGGACCACATTATCCATCAGACGAACGCAACTGTCAATAAAAACTTGCGCTGCAATTTCGCCCCCGGACAAGATGTAATCACCTATGGATGTTTCTTCAATATCATATTCTTCTATTACCCTTTGATCGATGCCTTCGTACCGGCCGCATAGTAATGTGAAGTCTTTTTCCGCACCAGACATGAATTCACGAACCATTTTTTGGTTCAAAACACGACCGCGGGGCGAAAAATAAATGATTTTGCCACGTTTTTTGATCGAATCCAGGGCATTTCCCAATACTTCTGGCAACATAACCATGCCCGCACCGCCGCCAAACTGGGTATCATCCACGCTTTTGTATTTATCAGCAGCAAAATCACGAATATTAACCGTATTACATGTCCAGATGCCATTTTCCAAGGCACGGCCAACAACGCCACCCGCCAAGGTGCCTGGAAACATTTCTGGAAAAATGGTCAATATGTTAAAATTCATGGCCTTATTATATCATAATCCCTAATGATTTGCAGGTATTTTATTCTATTTCACCTTGGTATTAACATCCAATAACTGATACATAATATCTGCATTTGTGGAACGGTTGTGCATGCGAATATACTGTCCCACAGATGGTTTATTACCGATCAAGTTACCAGACTGAATAGTTATAGTATGTCCCATATCAGTTTTTATATTATAAATTATGATTTTATTATTCAGAGACTGTGCCGAATAGTCTTCAACAAAAGTTATTTCTTCTGGATATTCTAGATGCGGCATATAAAAATTCACATCCTTGAACTGAACTGTTCTTATAACTGGGATAATACGTTTTCTATTCACTATAATTCCTTTATG
>JAIRLP010000072.1 GCA_031259365.1 Rickettsiales bacterium | reverse complement strand
AGACCCCGTCAAATGATACAACGGCCATACCTGGTTCAATACCGGTACTGGATCCCTTGTTTATAAAGAAAGTATTATGATGGAACGCTTTGTTATCATAAGACACCGTTGCAACAATCGCTTTTTGAGGCGAAGCGCGCACAACATCTAATTCGCGGGTCAGCTTTTGATTTTCAGAAATAGCAATGTCACATTCGTAACTGCGGCGCAATGCATTATCCAGTTTTGCGCGCAATTCTTCGTTTTCACTGCGCAGATTCGACAATTCGCGGATTCCTGATACGCCATTACTCACGGCGCGGATTGGCCAAGACACAACATCGCCGACCCAATTTGCCACCGGTAATACGACATGGGATAACCCATTCATCAGTTTATAATCAGGCTTGTCGATCATAATATAAATCAAAAAGACCGGTAAAACCGCCGCTGTAAGTGCAGATTTAGCATAAGAGAATACTTTGGAAGATATTGTTTTCTGGTTCATGGCAGGCTTATTCCTTGGGCACCAGTCTAATCGTTAAATAGGGGTTCTGCAATAAAAACTTGATTTTTTGTTTTAATATGTCAGAATTACCGAGCTTGAAGTGGCAAGGCATTGCCATCAGAGTGTTATGGTATCTATCAAAAGGATAAAAAATGCCTAATAAAATGAAAACAAAATCGTACATGAAAAAACGTGCGAGCATGACAGCAACAGGAAAAATCCGCGTTGCTAGGAACGCGCATAAAAAACTTTTGCGTAAAAAGTCCAAACGTGCAAACAATCAGGGCTCTAAGGCTCAGTATTTGAACGATAATATGGTCGGACAGGCTAAATTGCTTACTCCATACGGCTTGAAGTAAAAGGGGCTTAAAATGGCAAGAGTTAAACGCGGTATCATCGCAAAGAAAAAACATAAAAGAGTATTAGACCGTGCCAAGGGTTACCTGGGCCGTCACAGTACAACTATTCGTGCAGCTCGTGAAAAAACCGAAAAAGCAGGACAGTATGCATATCGCGACCGTCGTGTAAAGAAACGTGATTTCCGTGGGCTCTGGATTGTACGTATAAACGCAGCCTCGCGCGCAGCAGGACTGACTTATAGCCAGTTCATGAGCGGCTTGAAAAAAGCTGGCGTTAACTTGGATCGTAAAATTTTGGCTGAAATGGCATATGTCGGCGATGCAAACTTTGACAAGTTGATTGAAACTGCAAAACGATTTACAACCGCTGTTGCTAAATAAGCCTTGGCGGTGAGGTTGATTGTTTGTATTATAAGAACCGTCCATTGGACGGTTTTTTGTTTGAAAAGAGAAAATAGATATGTTGGATAAAATAAAACAGATTAATTCATTAGAAGAATTACAGGCGTTGTATTCTGATACCTTTGGCAAAAACGGGACAATGACGGCGGCGCTAAAGGAAATGAAAAACTTGGATAATGATGCACGAGCTGCATTAAACCAAGAAAATACCGAATTGCGCGAAGCGTTCAAGATTCGTCAAATCAAAATTGAAGATGCGGTCATGATACGGTCTTTGGAAAAACAGAAGCTGGATATGACTGCGCCGACGGACACAAACAATGGCACGGGTGCGGGAAAACTACACCCCCTAACACAGAGTCTGGCCGAAATAACGGCGATTTTTGAATCAATGGGATACGGGTTGCGCACCGGCCCGGAAATTGAGGACGACTGGCATAACTTTACGGCGTTGAATGTACCGAAACATCACCCGGCGCGCGACATGCAGGACAGCTTCTTTGTAACCGGCGGCAATGTTTTGCGTACGCAGACATCTGCTGTTCAGATACGCGCCATGGAAAATGAAGGTGTTCCTATTAAGATTTTCTGTCCGGGGGCGACTTATCGCAAAGAAATGGATGCGACGCACTTCCCCATGTTTCACCAGATAGAAGGGCTTGTGATAGGTCCCGGGGTGACGATTTCTGACATGGTGAATAATTTGAAGACATTCTTTCAACTGTACTTTGGAATCAGCGATATTCCGTTGCGTATTCGCCCGTCTTACTTCCCGTTCACAGAGCCAAGCATTGAAGTCGACTTGAAATGGGACAAGAAGACTGGAACCCTTGGTCAAGGAGAGGATTGGCTGGAAATAGTTCCAGGCGGCATGGTGCATCCGAATGTGCTGAGTGCCGTCGGCGTGGATCCGAACAAGCACCAAGGCTTTGCGTTCGGCTTTGGCTGGGACAGAATTGTCATGTTGAAATATGGCTTGCCGGACGGACGCAAGTTCTTTGAGGGCGATATCAGATGGTTAAAAAATAACGGATTTTTGGGGAAATAAAATGAAACCGAGTGTACAAGGATTTAATTTTTTATGTTATTAATAAAAAATTATATATCTGCGTCATGAGGTTCCACGGTTCCTACAAAGATACTTTTAAAAAAGGAAGAAGACAGTGAAATTCACTTATGATTGGTTAAAAGATTATTTAGTTACATCCAAAAGTCCCCAGGAAATTGCAGACATATTGACGCATATCGGGCTGGAGGTCGAAGACCTAACAATTCCCTTGCTGCCGATTGCTGCAAAAATTGTAGAATGCGTGGCACATCCAGACAGTGATCACTTGCGTGTACTGCGGGTTGATGACGGGTTTGGCACATTACGTCAGGTTGTCTGTGGTGCACCAAATGCACGCGCTGGATTGGTGTCTGCGCTGGCGATGCCTGGGTGCAAGATTGGCGACATGGAAATTAAATCTGGAAAAATTCGCGGTGTCTTATCAGACGGCATGATGTGCAGCGGCAAGGAAATGGGTATCAATAATGACCATGATGGTATTATAGAACTAGACCCAGCGTCGGAAACTTTGGGTTCTGTTGTATCCATTTTATGTGATACACCAGACGCTGTTTTCGATGCAGGTATTACCCCAAACCGTCCTGACTATCTGGCGGTGCGCGGTATTGCAATGGATTTAGCCGCGGCGGGTGTCGGCACATTCACAGATGAAATTGTTCCGTCCTTGGCACAGGTTAATGGCACGCGTCAGGTTATTATTGAAAACAAGACAGCCTGTCCGACGTACCGTCTGTG
>JAIRLP010000082.1 GCA_031259365.1 Rickettsiales bacterium | reverse complement strand
ATTCCTTAGACTTGTTCAGATATGTCGCGAAACCTTTTAAACCGTCTGCGGAATGGAATTCTTTGGTTTTCTTTTCACCGCCGCGTAAATCTTCCAACACGATCTTGACGTTTGCGTTTAAATAAGACTGTTCACGCAACCATGTTTCCAATGTGTCATAGTCAAATTCTGTACCCCCCGGTGTTGAAAAAGTACCCGGGGAAGGCAAGAAAGTAACAGATGTACCATGTGCGCGGCCTGATGTATTCTTTACAATCTTCAGATCAGATGTTGGCGCGCCGTTGCCAAATGTCATTGTGGCCTCGCTGTCGCCACGCCATACGCGAACTTCCAGCCATGTTGACAACGCATTAACCACAGACACGCCCACACCATGCAAACCACCGGAAACCTTGTATGCACCGTCTGTCTCGTTATCAAATTTGCCACCTGCATGCAATTCACACATTATCAATTCCAGACCACTGCGACCTGTTTCATGATTAATATCAAACGGCATACCGCGACCGTTATCAATAATTGTTGCACTGCCGTCCGCATTCAATGACACATAAACAGTATCTGCGAAACCAGCCATCGCTTCGTCAACAGAATTATTAACAACTTCATAAATCATGTGATGCAAGCCCTGCTTGCTTTCACCCACGTCGCCAATGTACATACCAGGACGTTTTTTTACCGCTTCCAGACCTTTTAATACCTTAATTGAATCACCGGTATAGTCTTTATTAACTGCCATTTAAATTCCTTTCTTTTTTACCTAAAAAACATAGCAATTTATGGTATAATTAGCAAGGAAAAAGGACATAATTTTTATGAAAAAACCCGGTCTTGAAACTTTCAAAAAAGATGATTTTCTAACGGCTGCCCAAGCTGCAAAGCAATTGGGTTTGGCCGAAGAAATTGTGGCAAAAACGATGAAGCAAATGCGGCTTAAAAAGGCCACTTTTGTATTACAAGAAGACAATGCCCGAAATTCTCCGCGTATGGCAGTATATAATTTCAATGGTCAAAGCCATAATAAACGTAATGCAGACAGATTACATCCTTTGGCATTAGACCTGTTGAACCAGGAAATAAAGAAAAAAACAAGAGGTATCTAAATGAAATTCAAATTACTGTATTTTGGCGAAGTTTTGGTTAATCCAAAAAAGCGCGCCCAGCACATATCCGATATTCGCATGCAATTCCATCCACAGCTGAAAAAACTGTTGGAACACAGCCCATGGAACAATTTGACTCGTTACATGATGCCTGGGGCCACAAAAAGCCCTATTACAACCAAGCATGTGGGCGGTATTGATTTTAATCCAATTATTACACCAAATCTGAAATTAATCGCCGAATTGGACATCCAGATGTTGCACCCTGAAATCGTGGGTGTTGCCCGCACCGATATCGACAATCGTGTTAAAACGCTGCTGGATGGTTTGCGCTGTCCACAGAATGAACATGAAATTGGGGAAAACACACCGCGTAATATTGGCCCGATCTATACCCTGTTGGACGACGATCATTTGGTAACCAAGATGTCTATTAACACCAGCCACTTGTTATCATCACACATGTTCAAAGAAGATCCAAAACGCATTAACGAACCAATCTTCATGATGGTTGACGTAAACGTTCGTGTTGCCGAAGGAACTTTGGAAAACCTGCCGTTTATGGTTTGAAAACGGCGGCCGCAAAATTGGTTCAGCCCGTGGTCTTGGTGTAGTATATTGTTCCGTAAACATCATTTGTCTGGCTGCTGTTGCTGTTTATATAGATCCTGTGGCAGTCAATTCCGGGGTTGCTCACGTTATATTGCAGTCCTACATAAATTTCATTTGTCCCAAGGTTTACGACGGAGCCTATTGGCAACTGTACCATATTGCCATCATTTGCCACCCACACGGCTTTGATTTCAATGACTGCTTCCACGTTATATCCCGCCATGCTGTTAATTTGGGTTCGTGTGTAATAATTATAGGCGGTGACGCTGGCACTGAATGAATGCTTGTAAATCATCTTGCCGTTTATCCAGCGCGTGCCGGTCGCGACTTCGGATGTGCTGTAATCCGCTTCGGGCATCCACGGGACATTGACGACCGCGCTGCCGACGGCATCCTTTTGCACGGCATAAGTCTTGGCGGCGGCGGCCGATACAGTATTTGCGGCAACGGATTGAATTGTGTCGGATACTGTTTTGAACCCTCCGATATCGGTTGTTGTGGCAACTGGAATTGCTTGCAGTGCCGAATCTGCTTTTGCGCCCTGTTCAGCCGTGGCAAAGTCTTCAATGTTTTTCGCCGCCGCGCTTCCCAATGCCGGTTTGTTTTTGATATAATCAACTTCGGTATCCGCTGACTGATCCCAATCGGTTTGAACCTGCTCCACAGGCATATCCGGCAGCTGCGCGGTCGGGACCTTGCCGTCTTCGTCCAGCGTCGCGACGCCATTTGCAGCGCCCTTTTGCAATGCAGGTATCAGTGTGCTGACCGTTGTTTCAACATCGTCTGTATCCGCCTTGTCTGCAAGCAGCCTTTGCACATAGCTGGCAGCAGCTATGCCCGGTGTCGGCAGGTCTGCTTCATCCGCAATCAACAATGACATCGAAAACATCACCACAGTTGCGATTATCACAAATGAAAATATAATAGTTCTAAAAACACCTGTAATTCCGGTGGTTTTACATGCAAAACGGCCGATAATTTCTAAACGACCATTTGGATTAGGCAATATTCGGAGAGAAAAATGTGGTGGAAATCAGGGATTTTTAAAATTAAAAAACACCGGATTTAAATGGTGGATTAGGTGTATATTTACAGTCCTCTGTTACAGATATTTTATGCATTATGGGGAAAAATGCAAGTGAAATAATCAGCCTGCATCCGGCCTCTCGTTTGATCAAGGAGAAAACATCTCGATTTTTCTCGGCGTCGTCATTATGTAAGGACAGCTGTAATTTGATCCTGCATCTGGAAAGTCCCAAACACAACCCAACCAATGATAACCGACACCAGCAAGATTCCAATACTGTTCAGTGTATTGGAAATAGCGTCCATCTTTCTGATAGATTCATCTAAATAATCATTGGCGATCTTCATCAAGTTTTCATCAAAACCATTCATGTCGGAATAGATAGCCAAGTCACCAATAATTTCTTCATTAGGAAAATCACGATCGGTATTTAATAACGCAATACCCAAGTTGTCACCATTTGCAATATAACCCAACGCACGTTCCAAAATATCTCGCAGATATTTGTTAGAATTATCAGCCAGCATGCGCAGCACCACCGGGATAGTTCCACCAGCGGCGACCATGGATGATAAAGACATCAACCACCCAACGGACATCTGGATTTTATACATGTTCCATGGTGGTAATTTATCAAATATCGCACGAAGACGACCAGACCAATTTGATAATGATACCCAAATCATCAGCGCAACCGCCAAGAAACCTATCACAAACACAAACCAATACCGGGCTGCAAAATCAGACAACCAAACTAACGATGCGGCTGTACCGCGCCAAACAATATCTGTTGCAGCCGCTTCTGCCAAAGGCGGCACCAGGTACAAGCCAACCATGATGATGATACCAAATGTCAGTGCTAACAAAAACAACGGATAAGCCACAGCCGAGAACATTGAACGCTTGATTTTTTCAGTTCCCTCAATTACACGACCAATATTTTCCAGCGCAACAGACAGTTTCGAAACGTCTCCTAATGTTAACAACAAGGTTTCTGTCATCGAAACCCAGCCACGCGTCGCTTCGTGGAAAGGCATACCGCGTTCCAAGTTCTTTTGCCATTCGCGGAACACAATCGCAAATGGTTCATCCGGTTTGGTTCCACCCTTGGATTCAATTCTTTCCAAACGGCCCAAAGCATCCATTAACGTGAAATTATTACGCAACAAAGATCCCATTTTACGGCATGACGACATACGCTTCTCTGTCAGCGAGCGAAACATCATTTTTGCATATAAACGTTCCAATTTGTTTGCCATTATTTTGCCTTGTTATAAATTAGATTGTCCTTTTTCAAAATCAATTAGAATGAGGTGATTGGAAGTTTTGCGAAATCCGACGTGTATTAGGCATACACGAGGATGAGCATAACGGCAAGCATCCATTATAATTGATTTAGTACACGCCTGGCTGGTCGATTAGGCCTACCCAGCGTTCCAATTCATTAATACCAACGATACCTTGTAACATTAATTCCATCGCGGATTCTTTCAAGGTACGTCCATTCAGATTTTCCAACCAGTAACGCACCGCACCTATGGTGTCGCCTGATAATGCCAGACGCAAAAATTCGCTGTCTGTGATGATGATTTCACCAGCTTTGATACGCCCGATTGTACCCTTGCCGTTGCATTCTTCACAGCCGACGCCGCGCATGTAAACCTGTTGCAGACCAATATCCCCAAATGCATCACGAACGCGATTGTACGCCGGGTGTTCTGGATGGTCTGCCAATCTTTCGCGGCAATATGGACAAAGCTTTTTAAACAGACGCATTGATACCAAACCACGCATCATCGTTTCATCTTTCAACTTAAACCCTTCGACCCCCATATCCAACAAACGGGTCAATGCAGCCATCGCGGAATTCGCATGCAAAGTTGTCCAAACATTGTGGCCTGACAAAGCGCCCTTGACGGTCAATTGCGCCGCAGACAGCGTTCTAACTTCGCCCACCATCAATGTGTCAGGGTCAGAACGCAAAGCTGCCGCCAAGGCTTCTGTAAACTTTTCTTCGCGCTGTTCTTCATTGGATGCATTTACGACCGGCATCTGGTGTGCGCCAAAGATTTTCTGTTCTGCAGGGTCTTCCACGGTAATCAGGTTGATTTCATAATTTCTTTCTTTCAACATCATGGACATATTACGAACCAATGTTGTTGATTTACCAGAACTGGTTGGACCAGCAACCACAACCAAACCTGTTGGGAAACTGCGCAGACGCATTAATAATTTTTGTTCATATTCATTGAATTCTTGTTCTGTTTTGATCCCTTCGGATGGGTTATCGTACAACAGACGCATGACGACATAACGGCTGCCAAATGCAATTGGATTAAATTGCATACGAATACCCAAAATACCCGCGGGCAGATATAAATCCTTGGTACCACGCAAAGGTGTTCGGCCATCTTTTTGCGCGGACTGATATTCATTCTGAGCATAGTTGGAATTAGATATGTCACTGGATGCAAATGCCGCACGAACAAATGATTCGCCCCATCCAGAATTGTATTCCAGAACTGGTTGCATACTGCCGTCCAAACGGAAATAGATTGTCGTTTGATCTGCAACTTCTATATGGATATCAGATACCTTTTGCGCAGCTGCACGCGCGATAATATCCACAAAATCTTTCTGCATCTGGTTGTCATAATCCAGACGCGATTTTTCGCCCCCGCCCAATCTTCCTTCGTATGATTTATAAACCGAAGACAACAGACCAAGATCAGAATAGTATGGTTCCAAAACCGGACGATTTTCTTTCTTTAACAGATCCAAGAAAGCCAAAACACGACCATCATATCGATGTGTTCTGGAAACAATAATTTCGCCACCTGAAAAATAAGCAACCAAATTCTGAGTATCTTTTGATAATTCCAATTCACTGGCAGTTGCTGTCAGCAAACGATTATTGTTTGCGAATAAATAATCAACAATATCTTTGTATGGCGCGTTATCCAACCCCTGCGGCACAGACACTTCGTTTGCATCGCGTTTCTTATTCAAAATCTTATCAATCGTATTCATTAGATTTTATTTAGAGTCGCCTAGTTTAGCACTCTGCTATACCTGTTTTTGTTTAATCCGCGGAACCTCATGACGCGAATCTATGACTCGTGGCTAACAACGCCACTCGTCAAGTTCTTATTCATTTGGTTTCTTTGCCAATATTCAATGTTTCTGCAATACCGTCTTTCACGAACACAACACCATCATCCAAAGAAATTGATTTGATTGTGTAACCATCCAAGATTTTGCCAACAGAAATCTTCTTGCGTTGGCCATTTTCAGCATCTTCAACTGTTGCGTGTAATTGATTACCCGCACCGATTATATCCACCAATCTATATTTCTTGGAAATTGGATCTGATTCTGTTTCCGTTGATGCAGCACCACGCGTGGTCGTTCTCTTCGCAGGTTCTTCTGTTGCGCGCGTGGCCAAGTTTTGTTTTTCACGTTCCAGTTTTGCTGTTTCAGCCTCCAGTTTTGCACGTTCCGCGTCCAAGGCCAGTTGCTGTTCTTCGGCGCGTCCGGACAAAGTATCAATTTCCATATGCAGCTTGATTTTTTCTGCGGCCAGTCTGTCCAATTCCAAATCCAATTGAGCGCGTTCTTTTTCCAATTGCATCAGAACTTTTTCTTGTTCCAGATCTGCAATTTTCTGAAACAAAGTCCCTTCGACTTCGTAATCGGCAATGGCATCTGCAACCAATTCTTCAGCCCACAAGTCATCATCAGCAACATCAGCCGACACAGGTGCCTGTATCAATGCCACCACAGCAGCCGCAAAGAAAAAGTATTTCTTAATAGTTTTGATTTTATTTTGCATAGATTATTACCTCATAGTTCCAGTTTCGGCGCGGCGCGTCCCATACGACGCGTGTCATATAAACCCCCGACAGGTCTTCAAAGACCTTGATAAATTCTGGCGGTGTCAGTTTTGATGTTGCTGCCACTTCCACCACATTCAAGTTAACACTTCTGGTATCATCCCCTATGACATCAACCACAGAATTTGTATCAACCGGGGTGTCAATTTTTTGGAATGCTGTATTAACTTCTCGAATAATTGTGTCTGGATCCCTTTCATCTTGGGATGTAAAAGCCAACAACGTTGGCAACTTGGCGCGAACGAATATTTCAGATTCATTTCTTTCTTGTACAAACGCGCCTGGCATTAATTCTGTTGCAACTTCATAAAAATCATTCAATGTTCCATGAGCCCTTTTGAACGTAACAGTTGCATGTGTATCACCACATTCTGCTTCTGTTTGAACCCAACCTGGAACTGGTTGCATCAAGAACGCAACAGCCTGATAACACAAGGCTGCCCTTTCCCGTGGATCAGGCAAAGAATCGTACGGCATTTCCAATGGTTTTATTGGTTCTGCTTTTTTAATTTCAAAACGTTGATCTAATTCTTTGTTTTTTTCTTCTATGCGTTTTTTATATTCTTCGGCCAAGATTGGATCAATCGCCGCAATTTGTGGTTTTGGCGTTAACATCTGACTGATCGGTTCTTTAAAGAAGAATGCGATTCCCAAACAGAATAAGACCAGCAAGATAACTGAAATAAAACTGGTTTTAAAATTACTGATTGGTTTCAGCGTGGCGCGAACATTACCAGTAATCACATCGTGCAAGCGTCTTTCAACAGAACGCGGCATTCCCCAAATTGCCGGGGAAAACAAAGAGCCCCAATCCGGCATAGTGGATAACTTTGTATATTCCGTACGCGCCGCATCTTCGGATTCAAACAACTGGTCATAGATAATGACTCCATTACGAACTGCCACCAACCAATAGAATTCGCCAACTTTGAACACGGCCAAAAATGAAGAAAATTCTGCAAAGGCTTCCATAACTTCTGCAGCAGCACTTGACATGCCAACATGATGACCCACACGCGATGAACCCAATCCAACCATCGCACGGTATTCAGCATATCTGTTGAATTTCTTATCGACACCCTTGGCCAAGATACGTGTATAATTGCGCGGCGTAACACCGCTGGCAACCGGTTGCCAAAACAATCCGATTGCATATTTTCTTCTATCAATTGAAATAACCTGATTTGCCAAGGCCCATCTCTCTTCTCTACCATCGGATTATATCATAAAACGCCAAACAATAGCAAACACAGATTGCGTTCCACCGCATAAGAAAACAAACAAGATTCAATGTCGTTGCCGACAAAAAGAAACAGGGGCAAATTTTTGCCCCTGTTTTGAATCCTTTTTTTAAATTTAGGTACCTAACAACCTGTTGTTAAATTGATTAGAATGAGATGATTGGTGGTGGCAACCCCGAAGCGTAGCAAACCTACACGAGTGGGAAACACCCGCCAACAAGCGTCCATTATAATTTTATTTTAATACATGACGCCGTACATGTCAGATGACGTAGACGGTGTCTTTTGAACATTGCTTACAGTTCTGATATTTCTTGGGTTTGGACAGTCATAGACGTTCGCAGCCAAGACAAACGCACGTTCTGGTCCAAAGACGACCCATTCGTTTGGACGTGTACGCTGGCTGGTGATCCAATATGCATTCCCAGGTCTGGCCTGATCAGCAATACGGTTTTCCAAATAACGACGCGCATCATCTGCGTCATAAACCGAAACTTCTGATTCCAGCTTGTACAAATAAACACATCCCACCGGTTCAGATTCCAGTTGTACCAGATATTCACTGCCATTATGGTTTTTAACATATCCGCCACATGCAGCCAAGCCCAGCACTAGAGACAAAGATAAAAGTATTTTGTTCATGATCAAACCCTTATGTAATTATATTTTTAATCAATTGTATCATAATTTGACGGATCACTGAACAACTTTTTAAGAACAAGGTTGTTCATTGCATGGCCACCTTTGTATAATTCATATTGACCAACGATCATTCCGCCACTGGTGAACAAATCCCCCAAAACATCAATAATCTGGTGACGCACAAATTCATCCTCCCATTTTAATTTATTCAGTGTGCCATCCCCCTTGTCGTTTAATGCTATGACATTGGTTTCATCGGCGCCACGCGCCATTCCGCGCAATTTCAGGTATTCCCATTCTGAATAACGACCAAATGTACGCGCAGCTGCAATATCAGACACAAAGGTATTCGTTGATTTTTTGCTGCCATCAAAAAAGAATTCAAAACTTTGACGGCCAATAATTTTATCTGGGTAATCAAATGTGGCTTTGATCATCAAGCCCCTGCTGTCTGGGGTCAAGCGTGCATAGCCATTATTCCGTCGGCCCAACATCCAGTCATGAACAATAACCATCATGCGTGTAAAGAATGGAAGACTTCGCATAATTTCTTTCTTTTTGACCACAACTTCTTTTTTAACAACAATACGGCGCAATGATGCACCGGTGACGGCGACGCCTTTAAATGCATTCAAGAATTCTTCTGCGCTACCATCTAAAATAGGAGTTTCCTGACCATCAATTTCAATGATCGCACTGTCTACACCGATGATAAATAAAGCCGCCATCAGATGTTCAATAGTCTGTACATGCGCGCCATCAACATCGCCGACCGTTGTATTGCGCAATGTTGCGGCACCTACATTATTATAAATCGCAGGGATTAAACCGCTGCCCTTGATATCAACACGTTTAAAGAAAATCCCTGGTTTAGAAGACGGTTTTACAACCATGTTAACAGGTGTGCCCGAATGAATACCGATACCAGAAATTTTTATTGGTGATTCAAATGTTCTCATGTCACTATCTCTTTTATGCGTTACGTATAATATCTTATAAAAAGGCCAAAATATATTAAAGAAATCTAACCGACTATAACGGTAAAACTATTTCAACTTATTGCGCAACCAAGTCCAAAAAACTGGTTCTATAAAAATTTCCAATTTCGCAATCTTGATTTTTTTCTGGGCATCCGCCGGTAACCTTACCCAGTCTTTTTCGGTTGTAACCAAATCAGCTTGTTCCTTTCTAGCCAACAGAAATAACTGGTTCAAATCAGATTTAGTGTATTTGTGATGATCCGGAAAAGCTTTTGTTTCAACAGCTATTGGTCCGATTGCATCAAAGAACTTTTGCGGATAACCTATACCCGCAAACGCAATTGCCCTTCCCTTGGCTTTTGGCATGACGGTTTCATTTGCTGCATAAAATACCGGAACATTAAAGGGTATTTTAAACTTTGGATTTCTTTTCTTGCCTTTGATAATAATCACGGCGTCCGCACGCTTGATGGCAAATTTCGGTTCACGCAAGGGACCTGCCGGTAAAACAAATCCATTTCCAAACCCCAGCCCTTCATCGAAAACCAATATGGAAATATCTTTTTTTATGGTTGGATTTTGAAAGCCATCATCCATAACAATCGGGCTTTTATCTTTCTGGTTGTTCAAAGCCTGGACATTCTTTTCTCGATCTCCAACATATACCTTGATACCGGCTTTTTTCATCATTTTTGCTTCATCGCCAATATCATTTGATTTCTTATCTCTTTTATACCCGCGCATAACAACAGGCGCATCCAACCTTTCGGCTATTTCCATAACGATCGGGGTTTTGCCAACGCCGCCTGCAAATATGTTTCCGATACAAATGACCGGTCTTTTGGATTTTTTCTGACCAAACACTCTTATGAAATATACAAATTTACTGACCAGGTAATACACAACCGACAAGGGCAATAATAAATATGCTTTTGGATTTCGTTTTAAAAACCAACCGGGGGTTACCAATTTCTTTCCTTTCTTTATGTTATAGGCCAATGGTGGACATTACCCCCCATGTGTTATTTCTTTTTGCTTTTTGTCCTAGCTTTTTTCTTTTTAGCGGCTCTTTGCTCGCGCAATGCTTTCTTAAAATCTGTCGAATTTAAATCTTGTTCTACTTTAAACAGATTGAATTCTGCATCCAAATCCCGCAACTGTCTTACCATTATATCTTCCAGTTTCTTGCGTTCAATTTCAAAATCTTTTTTACTGATCTTGCTGTCAATATAGACTGGCTCTCCCAGTTTACAAGTAATTTTTGAAAATGGTAATGCGACCAAATACCTGTCCCATCTTTTTTGGAACCATGCGCCGCTGGATGAAAAACACACCGGTATAATTGGCACGCCAGACATCTTGGCAAAATACATTGCACCATCTTGAACACGCAACGAAGGACCAGACGGACCATCCGGCGACATACAAATCACACGGCGTTTTTTTCCGCGCAAAACCCTAACCCCCTGACGCAGAACGGATATTCCTCCTTCGGATGTGCTGCCATAAATGGCACGCAGTCCGAACAAGCGTTGCAATTTTGCCATCATACGGCCATCTTTGTGACGGCTGGCAATAGCATAGCCACGCAGACCATACATACTTACAAGCGGGGACAACATCATGCTGCGACCATGCCAAAACACGAAAATAACCGGTTGTTTACGGCAGTTGCGTAATAAGTCTTTACCTTTTCCTTCAATTTTTCTCCAGCATGTGAAATACACGGACCAAATTGCCATTGCCATTAAAAAAGCCAATACCCACTGGATCAACGGCAACCGCAATAACGGTTCCAAAAAGCCTTTCCACAGTTTTCTAAACGTTTTCAAATTTACCTCACTCAAAACAAGTAAACATCAGGGACTGTTTTGCTATCAAAATAAAGTGCACTTTATTTGACTATCCCATTGTTTCCATTTTTTCCTCTTTGTTCAACATACATTAATTCCAAGGAATATACCTCTATTTAATCAAAATATTATTATCTTGTAAACAGTGGTTTTGACCCTATGCCTTTGGTCTGTTTCCTTGAATTCCTGTGGATTCTAACAATAATAAAAGTATATTTCAAGATATCTAGAATATTTTGGTTTTTATACGTTATCAAATATATAGTTGCCATTTATCCGAATGCCTGCATACGCCTTTGCCGCTGCCCCCAAGGGGCCCAAGCAAATATTCTGGCTTCACTATTATTTTTTTGTTCTTTTTCACTTTATTTTTGATTAAACGGTACTTTTGATTGGATTATTTGTTTTTTTGTTTGACACGTGGGTACATTTGTATATAATGGCAGACATTCGACGCGGAGTAGAGCAGCCCGGTAGCTCGTCAGGCTCATAACCTGAAGGTCTGTGGTTCAAATCCACACTCCGCAACCAAATAAATCCCTGATTTCAGGGACATTTTTATTGTTTTAAGCCCCCGATTTTTAAGCCTTATTTTCTCTTTTTGCTATGCATTTGCTATGAAGGGCACATTATCATGTTAAGATTTAGTATTGAAAATCAATCATTATTGAACTATCGTTAAATAACTATTATAGGATTTTGCCGTGGAAATTAGCGTAGAATTTTTAGAAAAATGTACTCTTTCTCAGGCTTGTGAATTTCTAGCCTTTGGATTTGAACCTATGTTACCCATATATGAAGATATGGTTGGACGCAATGTGTCTCGTGCAGAAATGATGTCTGTGGACGATTATGTTAATGATTTTCATAATAATTATTATGACAGCAAACTGTTTGATGCGAAAGCTGAGCTAACTGTAGCACTATATCAAAAATTACTAACCGCAAAGGGCATACCAGATTTTGAAAACGAAATTTTTGAAGGGTCTGATATTTTGTCCAAAGCCGAATTTGCTGGTAAAAAACTTGCTTATGATTATGAGAAAGCTATAAATTCGTCCTTCCAAAGCAAAATTAACATAACAGACATTCCAGCAAACGTATATATTGACGTTAATAAAAATGAAATTACCACCAAATCTCTTTTGTACAAAGAAGTGGAAATTGATTTTTCAGAACTTCAGTCCTTACGAGAAGAGTTGTCAGAATCAGAACCTGAAAAACATAAATTAAAACCGGAACTATCATACACGACGCCTTACATTGATATTATGCTTGAAGTTATTGCTGAACAAAAAATTACTGAAGATAATCAGGGAAAGAAAGAACAGCTAAAAAGTGAAATTATGACCAAACTAACCAAGCACCATTTAGAATCTGGAAATTTAGCCGGAGTTATGGCAACACTGATTCGTTTGCCAGAATCTCAAAAAGGCAAAGCAAAGAAAAAATAACTCTGTTTTCATACAGATTTTGTAAAACAAAATTGTCCCATTTTACGCTTTTGGGTTTAACCCATTAAAACCCCAATATTATGGGGTTTTTATTATGGGTTCAGCCCATTTTAGAATTATAATCGCCCGATGGTTTGATGCCTTTGACTCATTTACAACTAGACCATATTGCAATAAATTACACCCGAACAAGCGATACGTTTGTAGATTTAACAAAAAAAAGAGGTGTAATATGACACAAGAAAAAAATTTACTAAGTCAGGCAGAGGCCGCGAAGTATTTAGGAACCACAGTCGGCACTATGAACAGCTGGCGACATTATGGAAAACAAAAAATACCGTACGTTAAATGGGGGTCGCGAATTCGTTATCGCAAAGCCGATTTAGATGCATGGATAGAATCACAAATTATCAACCCCACGACAGGCAGATAAAATGTTTTCTACACGTGATATATCTTATTTCAAATGTTATTCCGTTCCAGAGGTTAGTCTGCTTATCAAGCGGTCTGAAAAGACGGTATTCGGTTTTATTAAAAACGGACTTAAAACCATTGATAGAAAGAAACCATTTTTGATACGCGGGCAAGACCTAATGTCATATTTACAAAAATTGAATTCCATTCGCAAATGCCCAACAGAATTTAACGAAATGTTTTGTTCCCGTTGCAAAGAGGCCAGAATCCCCAAAGCCAGAGAAATAAGCATAGAGCCAGATTTTGGAATTCGTGCAAAAGGCATCTGCCCCATATGCAAATTGGTTATGAATAAAAACTATAAAACAGATGCATTGAGTGAATTGAGACGGATTTTCAAAATAGTTGATAAATCGTGTATATCCGATTCTGATAACACAGCCGAAAACTTCCAGATAAACACTCAAAAAAGCAATACCGAAAATGGAACACAGGGGGAACAGTTATGTCTTCAATTATAAACGAAAGTAATCGGCATCTTTTTAATCCGAACAATGAACGAATCACGAAAAAATATAAAGAACATCGCCGGAATGCTTTTGGGGCAGACGACAAAACTCTTGATTCCTTGCATAAAGCGATACGTTCGTTTGAAATTTTAACTGACTTCGTTGATTTCACAAAATTCAATCGCGATGTTGCAAATGTATTTATGGGTAAAATCCGTAATATGGAATTATCGGAAAGTTATCTATTGCGAATCACTATGGACATTAAACATTTTATTCAATGGCTTGCTAATGAACCAGATGGTAAAAAGGTTCGCTATAACGATGCCGATTTTCTAAATCTGACCCGAAATGAATTATCAGCTGCACGCACCGAAGGATATAAAGAAAGCCACGATTACCAAACATTGTTATACGTTGTTCGTAATATGCCCGACAAAACCATAATAGATAGACGTAATCGCGTTTTATTCTCTATGCAGGTACTGGGAAGCTTTCGTACTAATGAACTACGAAATTTTCCAATTGGAATAATCAAATACGACAAACAATCCAAAATATACTTTATTGATATAAACCCTAGAAAGGTAAGAGGTGTTAAGTTCCGGAAAGCAAGGCAAGCAACCCTGTTCAATGTACCAGACCTAATTCAGTGGATTATTGATTGGATAGAAGAATTAAAAACTACCGAGAATTTCACTGATATAGACCCGATATTCCCGTCAATTAAAAACACATTTGCAAAAAACCTGATGTTCAGTCGTGCTGTTCAAAAAACTGCTATTTCGCCACAATCTGTGAGAAAGATATTTAATGAAGCATTTAGAAACGCGGGCGTTGAACCTTTAAGAGTTCACAGCATAAGACAAACAAGAAGCCGATATATTGGAAATCTGACAAACGATGTTAAAACTGTGGCTTTACAGCAAGACTTCGGTCACAAGAGTATCGGGACAACTATGCATAATTACGGCAATATTACTCACGAACGCCAAAGAGAACTAATGGCGCAAGTAAAAATAGACACAGAAGGGTAATTATGATTTATGGATATATCAGGGTCAGCACTGACCGACAGGATTGTGACAATCAAAAACTAGGCATAGAGGCGAAAGCTAATTCACTGGGCCTAACCATTGAACAATACATAGAAGATTCCGGTATATCAGGTACAAAAGAACCAAACAAACGTGCGCTGGGCGGATGTCTTGATAAATTACAAACTGGGGACGTTATAATATGTTCAGAACTTTCCCGATTGGGACGAAAACTGTTTATGATTATGCGAATATTGGAACATTGTATGAACTGCGGAGCAATGGTTTATACGGTAAAGGATGGTTATGAACTTGGAAACAATATACAATCCAAAGTTATGGCTTTTGCGTTCGCCCTATCTGCGGAAATAGAACGCGATTTAATCAGCCAGCGCACCAAGGAATCGCTTGCAAGAATTAAAGCGTCTGGACGTAAGCTAGGACGTGAATTTGGCAGTAAAAATAAAACCCATAAACTAGATGGCAAAGACGCACAAGTTGCCCGCTTACTGGCCAATGGTATTTCAAAAAGAAAGATTGCTAAAAAATTAAAGGTAAGTCCGCCCACATTAAATCGCTTTATTATCAACAACTTTAATACAATTTAACGAACCCTTGAAATTTACATTTCCTTAGGCTCATTATACGCCAAAATCCCATTTAACTCAATTAATAATTACTACAACAAACTAACCTTCGTTAGAAAATTCCACTATTTTATGCGAACCATGTCAGAAGGAAGGCGTGGAACTATGGCAAATGAGAACAAGCGTTTACAAAAGGCACGAGCTGCCAAAAACGATGAATTCTATACACAGCTAAGTGATATTGAACAAGAATGTAATCACTACAAGAAGTACTTTAAAGGTAAAACAATTTTTTGTAACTGTGATGACCCTAAAGTCAGTAACTTCTTTAAATATTTTGCCAATAATTTTGAAAAGTTAGGTTTGAAAAAGCTCATTACGACTTGTTATAAAAATACAAACCCTGATTTATTTACAAGATACGAATCTGAAAAAGGTATAGCTATTGAATATGAAGGCGATAAAAACAACAATCGTGTACCTGACCCTAATGAAATTGAAGTAGTACAGCTTGAGGGCGATGGTGACTTCCGAAGTCCCGAATGTATTGAACTACTAAAACAAGCGGACATTGTTTGTACAAACCCACCATTTTCCCTGTTTAGGGAATTTGTTGACCAGCTAATGAAATATAAGAAAAAATTTATAATAATCGGAAACAAAAATTCAGTTACCTATAAGGAAGTTTTCCGCCACATAATGAACAATGAAATGTGGTTAGGATATAGAAACATAAATTCTGATATGTGGTTTATATTACCGGACGAAGCCGAGAAATGGGAAAAGATTGAAGACGGGAAAAAACTAAAACACATTATGGGGTGCTGGTTCACCAATCTTGAAGTAACTAAACGCAAACAAGAACTACCACTTTATAAAAAATACAAAAGCAATGAATCAGAATTTCCAAAATACGATAATTTCGACGCGATAAATGTAGACAAAGTATCTGATATTCCTATGGACTACAAAGGAATTATGGGTGTACCAATTACATTTATCGATAAATACAATCCAGAACAGTTTAAAATTATAGGTAGTATGGCATCTACAACAATTGATGATATTTCAAAAGGATATCCTTTCATAAACAATGAAAGAAAATATGCCCGTATTCTAATCAAGCAAAAAAATAAAAAGAGTTAAAAATGGAAATTAAATTACACCCAATAACCTTAAGAAGTCTATTCAAGGATTATAAAAATAATGAGGAGGAAGGTGTAGTAGGCTTTGACGGAAAGCTTAATATTCGTCCAAAATATCAAAGAGAGTTCGTATACAATAACAAACAACGAGATGGTGTAATTGACTCTGTACGCAAGAAATTCCCTCTAAACGTAATGTATTGGTCGGAAAATGAGGACGGAACGTTTGAAGTATTAGACGGACAGCAACGCACTATCTCTATATGTGAATACATTGACGGAAACTTCTCTATTAACAATATGGCCTTTCATAATTTGACCGATGACCAACAAAAACAAATCTTAGATTACGAACTTATGGTATATTTCTGTTCAGGAACAAATAGCGAAAAGCTTGATTGGTTCAAAGTTATAAATATCGCTGGTGAAGAATTAACCTCACAAGAGCTTCTTAACGCTGTCTATACTGGCGAATGGTTAACTGACGCTAAACGATTTTTTTCTAAAACTGGCTGTGTAGCTGCCAAACTTGGCGGAGAATATGTCAAAGGGAAAGCTATCAGACAAGAGATATTAGAAACAGCTATTGATTGGATTTCGGATGGAAAAATTGAAGCCTATATGAGTGAACATCAACACGATCCAGACGCAGGGTCTTTATGGCTATATTTTCAAAATGTAATAAATTGGACGAAAGTTGTATTCCCAAACTATCGAAAAGAAATGAAAGGGGTTGATTGGGGACAGTTATATAATAAATACGGTCAAAAAAGTTTTAATGTCGCAAAGTTAGAATCCGAAGTATCACGCCTGATGTTGGACGACGATGTAACAAAGAAATCGGGCATTTACCCATTTGTATTGGGCGATGGTGAAAAATGGCTATCTATACGTGCATTTACCTTAAATCAAAAACGTGAAGCATATGAAAAACAAGCCGGGATATGTCCAAAATGCACAAAACATTTTGAAATAGACGAAATGGAAGCCGATCACATAACCCCATGGCATGCTGGCGGAAAAACAACTGCTGAAAACTGCCAAATGTTATGCAAAGAGTGTAACCGCCGAAAATCCGGTATATAAAACAAAAAAGGCGAACATATCGCCTTTTTTTATACTCTGATTTTACTGTTAGTTTTATAGTCAGACTGCGTCATTTGTGAAGTTAAATAGTTATCTTGAAATATGTCTAAAACTTCATATTTGTTTCCAGAATCATAAACCAATTTATTGGTAGCGTTTATTTCAACATTCAATCCAAAATTGTTTATAATATCCCGTACTTTTTCTATTGTTAAAGTTGAAATTATATCCAAATTATTAGATATGTTTAACAAGGCTCTTTTTACCCTTGCATTGTTTTTCATATCTTCTATAAGTCCGTCAATGTTTTCTATCGGGATTATATTATTCAGAGCTTGTATAGTTGCCTGAGATTTTTGAAAATCTGTTGCATTTTCGTTGGTTATATTCTGAAAAAAGAAAACATTATCAATATAAGCCTGTGAATTGTAAACAAAAAAGTCAATGTTATTTGTTTCCAATAATAAAAATCTCTCACTATCCTCTTCTTTAAAAACAGTACCTGAGAAAAATAATGGTTTTGTTCTATAAAATTGTTTTATTGTTTGGTATTTTTTAAAAACATATACGTTATCATTCCCACTCAATGAAATTTTAATTATATAAAAATTTAGTTCTAGCAAACTATCCGACGCAGGATCAAAAGATATTCCATTATTGACTTCTGATAAATAGTCATTTAATAAGGGAATATTTGTTATATCTGTACAATGATAAAGCTCTTCGCGAGCTTTTGTATAACCATATCGTTGTGAATAATCAACTAAATCCCCTGTATAACAGCCTAATTTTTCTTTATAAACACTTAACAACTTATTCATAGTGGCATTATCTAAGGAGATTTCTTTTATTTCTCCACCGACACTTAAATATATCGTTAAAGAAGCCGCGGCTTGTAGGCCATTTATTTGTACTGGCATTTATAATCCTTTTTTGAATAGAAATAAATTATTATCAATCGCAGATATATTACAAGTATTTTTTATTTTATACTTTTTTTCTTTACATACAATGAAACCTTGCTCTTGGTTTCCATCAACTTTATATGATATTTTATAGATATTATATCCAAACAAATTCAAAATTGGATTGATGTAAAAAACGTCACCTCTCATATAAACCCCAAACAAAACAATATAATAAATTCCTAATGCAATAGTAGAATTCCACGAGTCATTATTATTTATCGATAAAAATGGCAAAACGTACGAAAACATATACTCTATCATTTTAGAATTAACATTTTCTATTATATTTACTTCGTATAAAGTCTTTTCTTGTTTTCCACCCGCATATAAAAACAAAAGAGCTAAAGCACCCAATGCCAAAACAGCTATTATAAACAGAACCGGAGACAATAATGGATGTTTTTCCATTTGAAAAATTCCCCATATGATAAATACAGGTGAATTTGCAGATAAGAAAAATACTAATTTTCCCAAAAAATTCATTTCTTGTCTTTTATAATCTACCATAACCATAGTCTATTGTTTTTTATAATTCAATTTGAAAATAAAAACGGGCGAAATGCCCGTTCCTAATGTTATTTATAATAGCAAAAAAACGCCAAAAAGTCAAGATTATTCATTCAACAGCCACAAAAACCACAATCAACCAAAGCGGGTTGATAAAAACAACCTTTATTGGTTGATTTTTATTTTTATATCTGTTATATTCGTATAGTAAAACGAATCAGATATTTAATATTTTATACGTTTTGTAAATAAAAAAGGAGTAAAAAATGTACACAGAACTTGGAAAATGGCTGAAAATATTCAGACTGTCAGACGACGTCAGATTGTACGACATGGCAAAAGTACTAGGGGTAACCCCCTCGTTCCTTTCCGCTGTTGAAACAGGGAAGAAAAGTATCCCTGCGAACTTCTTTGATAAATTTGTTTCATTATACAAATTGTCCGAAGACCAAAAGTTATCTTTGGAAAAAGCGATTCAAGATTCACGTTTAGAGGAGGCATCAAAAAAGACATCCATAAGAATGACTATCGCCACCGCTAATCCAAGAGTTAATGAGTTGGCTTACATGTTCTCTCGCAACGCCAACAGTCTGTCAGAAGAACAAAAAAAGAAACTATTTGAAATCTTGGACAACCCGGAGGGATAATTAAAATGACAGACATATTACCTGTAATCAGAAGAAACGGCATCCCTGTTAAATCAAGAACATCTGCAAATATAAGGGATTTCGCCGAAAAATTTCGCAAACGATTGGTTGAAATAATGGGGGACTTTGGAAATCGTTGTCCGATTGATAAAGTGTTTGAAAGATTGGGCTCGCCTGAACACAACTGTTATTCGATTGAAATTTTACCAGACGACGCACCAGAGTTGAAAGACTGCCTGGCAACCACAGATACCGCAAATAAGGTTATTAAAATCAAAGAATATGTTTATGAAGAAGCGTGTAAAGGTGGTGGACATGCAAGATTTACCCTTGCCCATGAACTTGGCCATCTTTTTCTTAAACATGAATTTAGTGGAAACTTTGCAATGATGCCCGGTCAAAAAATTCCCGCTTACATAGATTCTGAATGGCAGGCAGATTTGTTTGCCGCCGAATTGTTGATGCCTAAAGAATTAGTTGAAGGCAAAGATGCCAGTGACATCGCTAGAGAATGCGGTGTATCTTACACAGCGGCCAAAATAAGAAAAGAAAGATTAGAACGGGAGGCCAAAAAAATTTGAAAGGCTGTTATGCAAATAACAACCTTTCACATATATTTTCAGAGAAATCCACTGCTGAATTTCCAAAAAGATTATATGCTGATTCAACGTGATTATAACTCTTTTTGGGGTGTTTGTCCATGAAAATGTCTGACGCCGGTGTGGTATAACCCAAAAAAGAAGGAGGTCGCCATGTCTAACCATGCTTCCCCATCTCACACGAATATGGATTGCGATTACATTTATGTGTCGTCAATCACCGTGAACGGAAGAAAGATTTATGCCAGCACTTATGGCAAAAGAGCTTTCCGTATTCCTGTGAAGAGCCGATAAAACAAAGGGGATGTCAAACATCCCCTTACATTTAGACAGTATACCACAATTATACAAAAAAATCAACCAAAAACAACCTGTTATAAACCGCAACAATAAAAGCTGGTGTTTTTATACACAAAGGATAAACTTTAAACGAAGGAGGAAAAATGAAAAAATACCCAATAAATTTTATCAAGACAAAAGAAGGAAAACTGCAAATCACCAAAGATTTTGTTCCTGAAACAAAACCACATTTTGAGGGAAACGAAGACACTGTTTTGTTTGCAAAATGGAATTTGTACGAACGTGTTTGCGATGGCATCAAATCGTTTACAGTATTATACGACAACAACCGTTTCTATGACGCATACATTATTGCTGGTCATGCATTAGAAACCTGTGCGATGTTAAGCTATATCAAAGACAATGAAACCGATGTAGAACAAAGAAATCGTTTTAATCTTTACCTAGCCAGATGTTTAGTCGGAAACCTGATTGAAATTCTTGAAATGAGCCAAGACCTATCGAACGTTTTAGCATGGAACGCATACGCGGCATGGATGAGGTCTTTTGCATCTTATGGAAACTTCATAATAAAAGATAAGAAAAATCATGCTGAAATATTTGAACAGCTTAAAATACGCGAAGGTAGCAATTCAGAAAAGGTCAAATTGTTGAAACGTAACTACGACCCACCCCACATAGAGGAATATATTAACTTGTTTTCCGAAAAGCTGGATGGGGTTGACGAAGAAAAGTTTAAACGTTTTTATTTCAAGTACTGCGGTTTTAAACACAGCAATATGCTGGAATGCCTGGATGGAGAACTAGCCGATTATCAAATCGAAGATTCAATTATCCTTGTCTTTATGTTAGTAACCTATTTAAGCATGGCAAACTTAGAACCATACAAGCATCCCGCCGGAATATAAAGTCAACTACTCGGTAAATTCTAACATCTTATCAACTGATTTTTGCATCGCATCACGAACTGGGTCAATCGTTAAACGTGCATATACCTGTGTAGCCGAATTAGACTTGTGACTAAGTGACGCGCCAATCAGATTTAAACTTGCCCCCGTGATAGCCTGATAACTACCCTGTGTACGTCTTAAATCGTGTAAACGCAAGTTTTCTATACCTGCCCTCTTTAATAAATCCTGCCACGGACGCTTTGGGTCTTCCAAATGACCACTGCCCGACTTATTACTTGGAAGCACCCAATCGCTGTCTGCGGTGGATTTTATGTGTTTTAACAGGTCTTTTGTTTGTTTAACCATGGGTGTTTGTATTGGTTGGCCATTCTTGGAATCGGGAGAATATATAAACCCATTGTTTAAATCAACATTAGACCAACGCATTGTTAGAACATTACTTCTGCGTAGCCCTGTAAATAAAGACAACAGAACATAGTTTTTAAACACCTCGTTTGTTTCTGTTTCTAAAGCCTTTAGTAAACGTGGAATTTCATCTGATTGCAAAAATCTATCGCGGCTTAGTTCTGGAAATTTCTTAATATGCTCGGCAGGACTTTCTTTGGTTGGTATATAACCATGCTTAATTGCGATAACGAAAATGTGTTTTACCAAGGAAAGAACCCTATTTGCGGTATAGGGACTTAGCTCTTTCATAGTCTTGTTATGCAGTTTTTCCAATTCATCAGGCTTTATGCTTAATAACTTTCTGTTGTGAAAATCCTTAAGCCTGTGCGTAAATATACTATCATTATTCACTACAGTCCTTGGACGATTATGAATAGACGAATATTCTGGCTTATAGACCGTTTCATAAAATTCTTTAAACGTAATGTCTTTTAAATCAGCTTTTCGCTTTTTACTGGGGTCTTCACCCATGGTTGCCTGTTCACGCATGGTATGAGCTTTGGCACGTGCATCCAGCAGTTTAATATCACCAACCCTGCCCAGCTTTACCCTAGTCGGTCGACCTTGGAATAACATATAGAAGTAATATGTCTTTGTACCACCGTACGTAACAATCAGCATCAGGCCGTCTGTAGAGCCGGAATCATAATATGTTTTAGACCCTTCTTCTTTTGTTGGAGTTGGCAATCCAGTTATAACTTTTTCAGTGAAATGTATCTTTTCTGATTTTTTCATATCACACCCTCTTTTTGCTATGCATTTGCTATTCAAAACAGTTTTTGCTATTGTTTTTTGCTTTTTGCTATTAAGCTTGATTAAAACAATAATATCTTGTATAATGCAGAATATCAAGGATTATTTAGTTTTATTAAACCATATTAAACAGTCTGCCCATTAACTGAAGGTCTGTGGTTCTATGGTATCAAAGTTTAAATTATGATATTAAAAATTATATAAATAATGATTGTTTTTGATTGTAATAAATTTTGAAAGAATATAAATCTTATTAATATAATATCTAATCTACATACAGTGTCTCAAATGAGAACCGGTTTCATATTGGTCCACGCGCTTGTTTCGGATTTCTTGTTCTGCCTGAATGCGCTGATTCATTAAAATCAATTCTGGATGATTTTGAAAACTGTTATTTAATAAA
>JAIRLP010000066.1 GCA_031259365.1 Rickettsiales bacterium | reverse complement strand
AGCTCAGTTGGCTAGAGCGCAGCCTTGCCAAGGCTGAGGTCGAGGGTTCGAGCCCCTTTGCTCGCACCAAATATTCAAGGTTCCCAATTTTGGGAACTTTTTTCATTTTATGCAGAATATCTGATTTTCCACAATTAAGACTTTACTTTTTCTAAAATATCTTCATAATTCATGATAGTTTTACCAATAAAGGTAATTCAGGTCGGAAAATCAAGTAAAATATGTTGTTTTTGAAAAAACGTTATAAATAAGAAAGTGCGACCATCAAGTTTACTGGCGGGCGCACAAATGCGTCCGCTTTTTTAATACAAACCGTTTAAAACGAGGAAAAAATGTCTACACCGCAACCAAACACTACTATGTCTACCAATGAATTAGAAGCGCGTCTGCAAAAGGTACAAAATATCTGTGCGCGCGATGGTGTGGTTTGGAAAGATAAATTTGACCGCAGCGGCACAATCGCCGAAACTCGTGAATTGTCAGATGGCGCCAGGGTTCGTGTTCCTGGTCGTATCACAGCTCTTCGTTGGTTGGGTAAATTGATGTTCGGTCGTATCTATGATATTGACGGTGAAATTCAGTTTTCTATGTCCCGCGAAGAATTAGGCGAAGAAAATTACAAATTTATGAAGGCCAATGTCGACCTGGGCGACTTTGTCGGGGTTGAAGGTGAATTGTATCATACAACTGCAGGGGAATTGACAATCAAGGTTTCAAAATATGAAATCTTGTCCAAGGCTTTACGTCCTTTGCCGGAAAAGTTCCATGGACTGACCGACACAGAAACACGTTATCGCCAGCGTTACTTGGATATTATTGCAAATGAAGATGTTCGCAACACAATGAAAATGCGTTTCAAAATGATGCGTTTAATTCGTGATTATTTGAATAATAATGGATTCACCGAAGTTGAAACGCCAATCATGCAGAATGTGGCATCGGGCGCGGCGGCTCGTCCATTCGTGACTCATCATAATGCCTTGGATGCGGATTTCTATTTGCGTATTGCACCAGAATTATTCTTGAAACAGTGTATCGCAGCAGGCTTTGACCGCGTATTCGAAATGGGCAAGAATTTCCGTAACGAAGGCATGGATGCAACGCATCTGCAAGAATTTACCATGTTGGAATGGTATGCAGCATACTGGGATTACAATGACAATATTGATTTCTGTTGGAATCTGATTCAGAAAATCTTGATAGACTTAAAGGGAACTTTGCAGATTGAATATCAGGGCACAAAATTGGATTTCAGCAGTTATGAAAGAATTGATTATATCGCGCGCATGAATGAATTGTTGGGTGTTGATATCTTGACGTTTACCGACGCAGAAACCTTGAAAAAGCAATTGGCAGACCAGGGGATGTTCCCTATGGCTGAAATCGAAGATTTGCATTCTGTGCCGTCGATTGTGGACTATGTATTTAAACGCAAAGTTCGTGATGAAATCGTAAATCCTGCGGTTGTTTACAATTACCCTGCATACATGATCCCATTGGCACGTCGTAATGACAAAGATTGCCGTCGTATTGATATCTTTCAGCTGATCGTCTGTGGCGCGGAATTGATCAAGGCTTATTCTGAATTGGTAAACCCAATCCAGCAACGTGAAGCATTTAACGAACAGGCCGCGAACAAAGAAGCTGGCGACGAAGAAGCATTTGACGTCGACGAAGATTTCTTGAAAGCGATGGAACACGGTATGCCGCCAATTTCAGGGTTGGGATTAGGAATCGACAGATTCTTTGCAATGGTATCCGATCAGCCAACATTGCGCGACGTTATCTTGTTCCCAATTATGAAATAAATTTTAGAAAGGAAAAAACATGACAGAATTTTTAGATGTATATGACGCAAATCGTCGGCATGTCGGCAGCGCAGATAGAAACGTTGTGCATGCTTTCGGGCTTTGGCATAAAACGGTTCATTGCTGGATTGTTTTGGATGATCAAAATTCAAAAATGGTATTTCAACGTCGTGCACGCACATTAAAGGATAACCCAGGAAAACTGTACACAACCGCCAGTGGACATGTGTCTGCTGGGGAATCTGTGGCAGATGCATTTAAACGTGAAATTTCCCAAGAAATAGGTCTTGATATTTCAACCCTTGATCCCAGATTGTTATACGAAACAGTTTGGATAGGGGATATCAAACGTGCAGATGGGGTGCCTTTTAATGATCGCGTATTTTGCAATGTTTTTTACGCGCCGTACAATGGAAGCTTGTCAGATTTTAAATTCACCGATGGCGAAGTAGATGGATTGGTCGCAATTGATTTGGATCAAATCATTGATTTTGTTCGTGCCAAGATTGACAATGTCACCGGCACAGAATTTGATGGTGAAAATACCACAGAAGTCAATCTGACAAAAGATGATTTTGTTCTTGTGGGAAATGAAACTGTTTATGATAAATTTGGTCGTATTGCGGAAAGAATCAAAAGTGGTATTGTACAACAATAAGCAGAACAAACATGACGGAACCAGTATCAGAAAATCATATTGCTGTCCTGGCAGCAGAAAACGATAAAGAGAATTATGCCGCAATTAAACGTGCGTTGGCCGATGGCCTTATTAATGACGAAGCGGCTAAGTATTTAGAATCTATATATGCCGACAGTCTGGCGCGTTATCGCGAAGTTTTTCATGTGTTAGGCAGATGTTTTGGTGCGCCAAAGGCAGCGGTAATGCCGTATGATTATGATAAATGCGCAGCCATAGATATGCCGATGAAAATAGCAGATATCAGTCCAACTGGCGCTTATATGGCGTATCATCGTCTGGACGCGGATCCAATGCGTAATCAATTCTTTTCAACCGATGACAGTCATAAAATCGAATTATTGGTATCCAGTATCGTCAGTGTTATCGTTGGCGCACAGAAAAGCATGAAGCGTTCACTGGAAAAGATAACTGGCAAATATTATCGCCGGTATGTTGATGAAGTTGCAGCAGTCGCAGAACGTGTTATTTCTGAAAGCGGCCGCGAAGCGTCAGGACGTGCAATTGCGCAAAAGATCCAAGAAGTCTTTTCTCAGAAATTTATTACAAATGCGCCAGAAACCATTCTGTCGATCATTGGACATGGTCATGAAAAAATTGCCGTGGAATTGGTTCGCGAATTGGATCAGATTAAAAAACCGCATTTGCGTCTGAATGATGTTTGGCGTGTAAAATGTTTGTTTGATTTGATTCCTCAGGTCAGAACATTTATTGAACGTATTTATGAAATGTCCCCAGATCGTGTAATTCAAATTCGGGACAGCTTTTATGAATTTGACCATCCGCGTAATTATCGTGATGCCAAAATCATCTTGAACATTGGAACAAATGGGACAATAATTCCGATGGAAATCATTTGTCAGGTTCGGACATTCTTTGAATATGAAAGTGTCACCCATGAACAATATGAAAAGGCCCGTAAGCCAGGTAAGTCGGCCACCAAGGATGAAATCCAAAAAGGTTTGGCAATATTCCGCGAAGGCGGTATTCGTAAATATAATACCATGGTCTGCGAATGCGTCAGTGAATTATTCGACCGTGTTGGATGGAATATTTTATACAGTCAACGCGGGGGAGAATCTTTGTTTGATGGATTCCCAAGATTTTCAAAACAATATTATCCGACGAAAATTGTGGATGCGATTATTGACAAAGTGGATAACGCTGTTGAAAACGAGGTCTTTTTGGTTCCAAATGCGCCTGCAAAATTGACGCCAGCCCAAGAATTGGAAATCTTTCGCTGGATGACCAGGTTTATATTGATTTCTGCGGTGCCATACAGTAATGGAAATTGGGAAGTTGATTGTTCTGGTGTTGCAGGAAGATTTTTTAACTTTGTTATGAAAGAACTTCACAGATATTATAAAAAATAGAAA
>JAIRLP010000109.1 GCA_031259365.1 Rickettsiales bacterium | reverse complement strand
CGAAGCCACACATGATTTTTACAAAAGTCGTAATATATCACCAACTTTATTTCCAATAACAACCGGATCAATCAGCAGTCCCATGGGTATGGGCAGCGATTCAATCCCAGTATCGGTTGAGATAAAAGGGAACAAGATATATCTGGCGGATTCGATGCAGTTCTGTTTGGAAATTGGAACGCGTCTTTCGGATAAAGGCGCATATTACATAATGCCAACATTTCGTGGCGAAGAAATTGATGAACGGCATTTGAATGAATTTGTACACTCTGAAGTTGAAATCCCAGGAAATATAGAGGATGTCAGAAATCTGGCCGAAGATTATATAAAATATATGATTAATTACCTTATTGAACATAACGCAAATGATATATCTTTGATTACAGGTAATATCCAGCATTTACAAAATATGCCTGAACGCAAAGTGCCAAAGATATCATATTCAGATGCGTTAAAAGAATTAGAAAGCATTCAAGGTGCAACTGAGCGTCTGTCCGAAAATCTTTATACCATTACAAAAATCGGCGAAAAACATCTGCTTTCAAAATACGGTGATTTTACATGGCTGACCGATATTCCATGGATGTTGGTTCCTTTTTATCAGGCAAAGCAACCAGATGGAAAATCTGCATATGCATCCGATCTGTTGGCTGGGATTGGTGAAATATTGGGGTGTGGTCAGCGCGTATTGTCAGTTGCAAATTTAGATGAATCCTTGCGCGAACATAACGTTAATCCGTCAGAATATGAATGGTATCGCAAAATGCGCGAAATCAAAGAAATTCAAACCAGTGGTTTTGGCCTTGGGATTGAAAGATTTATTCTTTGGATATTAAAGCATGATGATATTCGTGACTGCACATTGCTGTTACGTGACCATACCAAAATAACAACCCCATAGGGACTAATACTATGACAAAAAATAAATTTGCAGATATGTCGTATGTTGACTTTATATCATTACTGCGCGAAACCAATCGGTGTCCAGGTGGCAAAGACACTATCAATTGGATTTTGCAAAATTCATTTGCAACCAAAGATACCAAGGCTCTTGAAATCGGATCGAACACTGGTTTCTCGTCATTGGAGGTTGCCCGATTATTAAAATGTAAAATACTTGGTATTGATGTTTCTGGATATGCTGTTAAAACCGCCAATAAAGAATTAGCTCATGATATTAAATCTGTCCGAAAAAATATAAAGTTCAAAGTTGGCTCTGCGTACGACATTCCATGTAAGTCAAATTCGATTGATTTAATAATATCTGGGGGCTCTACGTCATTCATGGATGATAAATCTAGGGCGGTACGCGAGATGCATCGTGTTTTAAAGGATTGGGGATTTTGTTCCGTTACAAATTTGTTTTATCATATAAAACCACCAAAATCTGTTCTTAAAAAGGTATCAGACATAATCGGGGTTGAAATTAAATATATGACTGAAAAAGATTGGCTGAACATCTACACTTCTTCAAAACAGTTTGAGGTTTATAAATTTGAGACAGAACAATTGTCATCACAATCTGATAAAACGCTTGAGGACTATATAAATTATTTTATGGAAAAGCCTCATATAAAGGTTTTATCCGCATCGGACAAAAAGGCAATCAAAGAACGCTGGTTTGAAATACTTAGCGTATTTAATGAGAATCATAAGTATTTGTCATTTATAAAATGCTTGTTACGCAAAAGAGCAATTGAGGAAGAACCAGAATTGTTCAAAATAAAAGGGCGTAAATTCTAGGGGCTGTTATTTTGACTTAATAACAGTATTTTCCAAAATAGAAACCGTTTTATTTGCCGGATTGATTTCGGTAATTGCGCCATATGGCAGTATAAATTGTGGCACCGTATGCCCAAAATTCATATTGGTTACGATTGGAATATCGCTACGTCCATATTCACGGCAAGCTTTTAAGATAACATCGTCAAACCTGCGGTATCCCTTAATCCATTCTTGCTTTTGTTTTGTTCACTTGGTTTGAATTCACCGCCGGGGCGTGCAAATAAAATTCCATTTATTCGACCAAGGATCCCTTGGGCACCGAAATTCCGTAATAAACAAAGAATGAATTGAGGCGATAGCATCTCTTCACTATTTTCCATAAATAAAATTGCATCTTTCCATTCATTCGGCTCGGGCCATAAAGATGTTCCGTTTATTATGTCTAGGACTTCGCTGCAACCGCCCAGCAATCGGCCTTGTGCTGGCCTAATGCCCTGAATAAAACGCCAAGGCTTTGATTTTATTTTTTTGCGACGTATATTATTGCTTTCTTTATCCCATTCAATTCTATCTATTATAAATTCCTCGGCTGATGGCAGTTTGCCAATTGGATTGTCTGAAAATAACGTGTTCTTTGTATTTTTTATCATAAGATCTGGTATGCCACCGTTCTCGGCATAACCGTACATATTTGCAGGACTGTAAAAAGAGGAAAGGCCCGCCTTGTAACACATAAAATGATTTACCGTTGTATCAGACATACCCATAAATATTTTTGGATTTTCACGAATAATTTCAAAGTGTTTTTCATTCATCAGGCGTAATAAACGAATTGTATCATCGCCACCAATGTTGCACAGAATGCCGTTGACATCTTTATTTTATTCTGCAGGCGCGTATTATGTGGTATAATTAAAAAGATATCTAAATAAAGGAACGGGGATGAAGAAAAGCTTATTTTTATTGCTGGCGCTTTTGGTCGCGGGATGTTCCGGCACGTCAGAAAGTGATAGTCCAACAATTGAAATGTATCAATGTGGCGATTATACAATTTATCTAGACCCATACATTGAAAAGACATATGACTTGTCAGGTGGTTTGTTAACCAAAGAAGATATGGAACCGGTTGAATTGAATTCTTCTGATATTGTTAAATGGCCAATGATTGTGGATGGGGATGGTAAAACAGAAATCTGGTCCAAGACCCTGAAGACCGCTGACAGCAATATCATCTTTCAAATGATGAGATATGAGGCCGAAGATAAAACACTGGGGACAGAAGCCATCTTTAGCGAAAAGGGCATCTTCCGAAATGGAATGCAGCATATTGATTGTGAATTCATCGGCACAAAATAAAAGCGCCCAAATTGGGCGTTCTTTTTTGCCTTTATAATAATATGAACATGTTTGACTAATGAATAGATTCTGTGTTAGCCTGATAAGTATGAAGAAATATCTGATTATTTTATCTTTTCTGTTATCTGGGTGTCTTGGTTACAGCAATACGACCCGAGATACCACGAATCTTGAAAGTGCGCCGTACGAATTGGAAATAGCGCAATATACAAAATTGAATTCTTATTCCCAGGATGATATTAAAAAGATCAAAGGAAATCCCACCGCCACATATTCTAAAGAAGGCAAAGATTACATAGAATATACCGTGCCGCGTGCAGATCGCAGATTATGGCTGGGGGTATTTTTGATTATTCCGATCCCGATTTTCAAAACGACACCTGAAACCGACACAATAAAATATGTTTTTCACGATAATCGCTTGATTGATATTGAATATGATTATTATCAGACACACAGCAATTTAATCCCATTGCTGCCATTTGAAAATTTTGGATTATTAAAAGATCCAGATCCAACTGTTTTGTTGTCGGACAGGTCACCTGTATTTCATTCTACGGGCTTTTTAGATAAGTACGATTATACAGATGCGTTTTTCAATAAAAAGGCTGCTTGTGGGAATGCTCTGACATCATCAGGTGGTGGTAATATAAAATTGCAGGATATACATTTTACTTTGCCAACCGATGTTGTTTATGAACCATTGCCACAAATCCCAAAAACAGGATTCTACAAACGAACCAATTATAAATGTGATGGTTCTGTTTGTATTGATCTGCTTTGTACAAATGGTAATTGTGTGGATTCTGCGCCAAAGTTACCAAACAATCATTATCTGGATTATGAATGTGACGATGAAGAGAGTTGCGTTGAAGTAATGTGTTCTTCGGATACAGAATGTAGAACCCTGGATTTTAAAGAAATTCCATTGAAACAAAAAGTAATTGGTTTGGAATGCGGTTTTAATTCTGTCTTGGGAATTGCTGGTGTGATTTACAGTCATGGAACACCATACGATCCTCGTTATAAAATCCAGATAATCCGTAATTCGATTAAAAACTTTGATAAATCTGCGGTTCTTGAATATATCAACCCAGTACAAGATTCCAAAGATATTGCGGTTATTGCCGACGAAAAATATATCAAAAAGATTAATGGCTTGGATATGAATATATTCAAAACAACAACCAAATCTTGTCATGATGAACGTTCTGGATGTCAAATAATAACAAAGCACAAAGCTGTATTTTTCGATGATAATGATATCTATTATGTTGAACAAAAAATATACGGTGAATCATCAGAATCTGACACGGATGAATTTAATAAATTTATATCCACTATGAAATTGGATAAATAAAGAAATGTCCCAAATGGGACGTTTTTTGAATTACGCATATGTGCCCGCAACAATTCCACTGGCCCAGGCAAAGTGCAAATTAAAACCACCCAGATCACCTGCGATGTCCAGGACTTCGCCACAAAAAAACAGGCCAGGGCATAATTTAGATTCCATGGTTTTTGATGAAACTTGGTCTGTGGACACACCACCCACGACGACTTCGGCGCTTTGCAGACCACGGCGTTTTAACTTGCCACCAGGAATCGTCAAATCATTAATATATTTTGTGACCACAGTAATTTCAGAATCTTTGTAATCAGCAATATTTTTATCAGAATTACTGCCCAGCCATTTGGCAAACTTGGAAGGCAATTTTTGCGATAATATTGTTGCCAGTGATTTACGGCCTTCGGTTTGTTTTGCATTGGTCAGCCAATCATAAACATTTATTCCAGGCAGAAAGTTGATATGAAAATTCTGGGTCAAATCAAACATAGAAGCACGATAGGCCGCTGGCCCGCCAATCCCAAAATGTGTAAATAATAACGAATCTGTAACAGATTTTTTACCAGCAGTTATTTTAACATCCAGCGAGATTCCAGATAATTCTTCTGGAAATATGTCAAGCTTTAATCCAACCAAGCCGGGTTCAACCGGGATAATTTTATGACCGAATTTTTTTGCAATCATAAAACCAAAATCAGATACGCCCAGTGTTGGATATGATGTTCCGCCTGTTGCAATAATCACAGCAGTCCCAAAGTAAACAGCGTTCTTGGCGTAAACGGTGAATTCATCTTCAATTTTTTCAATATTAGTAATCTGTGTATTAAAGATAATATCAGCGCCAGCTGCGTCACTTGTCAGTGCGTCAATCACATCTTGGCTACCCGTTTTACAAAAGAATTGTCCGGGTGCCTTTTCGACCCAATCAAGATTATGGTTGCGCATCCAATCCAAAATATCAGCAGGTTTAACTGTTGCGATACATGATCTGACAAAGTCTGGATTTTGACCAAAATATCTGTCACGTGAAGCGGCCATGTTTGTGAAATTACATCTGCCGCCGCCAGAGATAAAAACTTTGCGGGCAGGTTTATCACCCATGTCCAAAACCAAGACACGGCGTCCACGCGCCAAAGCACTGCGTGCTGCAGATAATCCAGATGCGCCAGCACCGATAATAATAACATCATATTTCTTCATAAATTAAATTCTACAATGGTCTGGCAGAAAAATCTATATTTAAGTCGGGTGACACCAAGAGGGACATACGTTGATAATATTAATTGTCTAATATATTAGACAAGATTATTCCCCTTTGGTGGCTTGACACGGTGTTTATTCCCCTTCGCTGGCGAAGGGGTGGACGCGAAGCGGACGGGGTAGTGGCCCCACAATATTTGTTAATTGTTATCTGTTAATTGATAATTGTTAATTAACATACGAGCCAAAGCCCTGACGCAACCGCTTTTCGGGTCCGGGATATTAATACAAAGCTCAACTGACAAGAATGTAACTTTTAAATACATAAAGCCTCCGTCACCCCTGCATTGAATTATTTTGACATTTAATAACTGTCAAAATAAGAACAGGGGTCACTTGTTTATA
>JAIRLP010000087.1 GCA_031259365.1 Rickettsiales bacterium | reverse complement strand
CAGATTATTTCGTTTCTTTTTGCTAAACCGAAACCCGTCCTTGCCATCAAGACTGAAAACATATTTAAAAAACCAAATCCGAATATACCACGAGATGTAATCATACTCTTTAATATTTTCTTTGGTTCGTATTTCTGTCCCGTCAGGGCTCTCAATTTCTGTGCTTTTGCCAAAAAGGTATTTATGATTATCCGGGTCCAAGCCATATTCGATAAATATTTTTTTCATGTTACTTACTGCTTATTTGTTTCAAGGCCATTGGGACCAGTTTCTCAACGCCAGCAGATGGGTTTTCATCAGCCAATTTTTGGGCGATTTCAATGATGTCTACACGTCGGTATCCCAGGGCTTCCAGTGCTGCCCACAGATCTGCTAGATTATTACCGCCACCCATATCCAGACCCAGTGATACGTTTCCGGTCTTGGATTTTAATTCGACGATGATCTTTTCGGCAACCTTTTTACCAACGCCTGGGGCGCTGCTGATGGTCTTGGCGTCACCTGTTGCTATGGCAGTTAACAAAACTTCTGGTTTTAATGTGCCCAGAATAGCCATGGCAACCTTGGGACCAACCCCGGATACCGTTGTTAATTGGTTAAATAATTCCAAACCAGACAATGCGGTAAAGCCAAACAGTCGGATAGAATCTTCACGCACCACTGTTTCGATCCACAAGGACACAGTTGACTTTAGTGATAAATATTCTGGGCAGAATACCTTATAGCCCACGGAACCTGCCATAATGATCACGTAATCAGTGCCAATGTGGTCAACTATTCCTTGCATTTTGCCAATCATTTGCTATCCTTTTTTTTCGAATGTTAATACATAGAAAGCAAAAGGTCAAATTATGGCAGGACACAGTAAATGGCATAATATTATGCATAGAAAGGGTGCGCAAGACGCAGCACGCAGTGGTTTATTTACAAAGCTGGCACGTGAAATCACAATGGCGGCTAAATTGGGCGACCCTAATCCTGACAATAATCCACGTTTGCGCTTGGGTATTTTGAATGCGCGCAAGAATTCTATGCCGAATGATAATATCAAACGGGCGATAGAAAAGGCGGCTAGCAAAGATACAGATAACTTTACAACTGTTCGTTACGAAGGTTATGGCCCGGGGTCTGTGCCTGTGATTGTCGAAGCGCTGACAGATAATCCACGTCGCACTGTACCAGAAATCCGCAGTATCTTTAACAAGAATGGCGGCAATATGGGTGAAGAAAATTCAGTGTCATTTATGTTTACGCGCGCAGGTCAAATCTTTTATGCGCCAAACGCCGTAAAGACTGCAGACGATATGACCGAAGCTGTCATGGAAGCAGGTGGTGACGATGTAGAATCTTCCGAAGATGGTTACATTATCACAACAAAACCAGATGATTTTATGGCTGTGCAAAAGGCGCTGGCAGATAAACTGGGTGATCCGGAAAAGGCTGAATTAACATGGATTCCAAATATGCCTGTGGATCTGGACGATGAAACATATGCCAAGTTGGAAAAGCTGGTAGATTTGTTGTCAGACAATGACGACGTACAAAAAGTTATTACAGCTGCAGCATAATTAATTATTAAGAGGTGACATCATGGTAATAATTCAAAGAATTAAAAACGCATTGAAAAAGATTGATTTAAAAGATACGTTTGATTTCAAAACACCAAAAATGGAATTGTTTGAAGATGACTTCTTGCGTGATATAGAAAATATCTTGAATAATAATCCGAACAATATTATCAAAGAAATGACACCCAAGGGACCAGTCTTTACGGTGTATGATTTTTTGGCAGAACATTCAAGGCAATCACGCCTGAATGGTATGTTCTATCGCGTTGGGCCGGACTTCGTTTCAATTCAGGGATATGATGTTACCCATCAGGCCAAGGTGGGGTTTGTAGATACTGCCTTTAATGTGGCCCAACAGCGTTACTTGGACAAGTTCAAACCACATGGAAAAGAACGTTCAGCTTATTAAAAGCAAAAAGAATTGATGATGGAATTTAAAACAATAATGACGGCGACGCCATTGGCGCGATTGGTTGGACGCCTTTATTACGAACATACATATTCACAACAGATATGGAATATCTTGGGTACAAAATCAGGTATGTTGGCCTTCAATGATGGCAGGTATATTATTTTTAGGGAAAACAAAGATCAGAGCTTTTATGTATCTCGGACCAATTTAAGTTATAATGAAATAGACCTGACGGACAGGGTGTCACAGAAGTTTTTAAAAAAGCTTTATTCAAGACTGGAAGCCAATATGATTTTTATGAGAGGTCTTGAAAAGATTAGAAATCAAAATAAAAAATAAAATGTCGTCGGGTGCGGCATTTTTTATGTTATAATTCTAGCAGAGGTTTTACATGACACGAATTCTTGGAATTGATCCAGGTTTATTACATACAGGCTGGGCCATTATTGATTCATCCGGCAACGCACGTACATATGTCGCCAGCGGCGTCATTTTGCCGCCCAAGAATGAAGAGCTGTCTGTAAGATTGGCATTTATCTTTCGCGAAGTGTCCAAGCTTGTCGAAACTTGGCAGCCTGAAGAATGTTCCATTGAAATCATATTTGTAAATGTTAATCCAAAGACAACACTTGTTCTGGGACAGGCCAGGGCCGCCGCGATGGTTGCGATTGCTGATAATGATATTCCTGTTTTTGAATATGAACCAAATAAAATTAAAAAGGCAATTGCCTGTGCAGGGCGTGCCGATAAATCGCAAATTCATAAAATGGTAAAAATGTTATTGCCAGCGGCCAATCCAAAAAATGCGGACGAAACAGATGCCATTGCCATCGCGTTGGCACATTCAAATATGGCCCGGTTTGAATCCTATTAATGCGCGTTCTCGTTTCTGATAAAATAGAACTGGATAAACGAGGGAGACGTTCATGAATAAAGCATCAAAAAAATCGTCCGTTAAAAAAACAGATTCTATGAATGATATGCATATGGAACATATGGTTCGAATGCATGGTTTTAAATTACGTTCAAAACAGCGTATTATGTTTCGCGCTTTTTTAATAAATTATGTTCTGATATTTATCACATGGTTGTTATCAATGTCAGATGGTTTTATGAATTGGGTTGCAAATCTGACCAATATGCCGTTTGGATTGTTGACTATTCAAATGATCAGCTGGATGGCTATGTGGAAAATAGCCGGTGTTGTCTTATTCTTGGTTCCGGCTTTGGCCGCATGTTGGGAAATGGCAATGTTAAAACGCTATTCCAAAGAATAATAAATCCGACCCTTAAAGGTCGGTTTTTTAATACAATTTGAATTTAGTCATTCATATAAGTTTTTATTCCCCTTTGTGGTATTTTGAAAAGGAAGGGAAATCGCCATGCAACAAGATAAAAAATATATGAATGAATCAGAAAACCGCCTGTTGATTCGACAGAATATTATATTTCGCGCATTCTTGATCAATCTTATTTTAATAGTTGTTGTGTGGGCTTGTCGTTTTTCAACCGATGTTATGGAATTTTGGGCAGGGTTGATTCAATTGTCTGTAACTGAATTAGATAATTATCCGGTCAATTGCAGGGGTGGTATTATTTTTGGTTCCTGCCATTGCCGCATATTGGGCCAGATTCGCATTGAAAAGAATGGTTGTATAAAAGAAAAACCGGCGAGCCGGTTTTTTTATCGTCTGTTTTGAATTGAATCTTTTAAAACGCGGGTGACGATACCGTTGTCTATCTGCAAGCTTTCGCCTTCTTCCAATCGGTATTGATAACCATCAACTGCGGTAACGTTTTTTCCGTTTTCGTCTTGGTGGACAGAAAGCGTATATTCCCTTGAATGAACTTCACCATTTAATTCAGCGCGCTTTTGTTCCAAACGATATGTATTTTGATTGCGCATGCGTATATTCTCAAAAGCATTTCTTTCAAGAATCGCACGTACATTTTTCAAATCTTCAACCGGTTGTATTTCTTTGGTAAACACCCATGCCAGGAAAGCAAATTTTTCCCCACTTGCAGCCCAGTTTTTCTGTTTTTCATAACGAGGTAATAATGGTGTAAGTTTGTCCATATTGTCGTTCAATAAAGAATCATTTATATGTCTGGCCTTTTCCAAAACAATGGAATCTTTCTGCAAAGCTTCAATTTCAGCCTTGATAATCTTGGCCTGTTTTTTAGAAGGTTTTTTAATCTTTGTTGTCTTTGGTTTTGAATCAACACGATCTTTGTCGCCCAACGCCCATTGTGCATTGGCAGAGGTTGCGGACATAACAGCAAACAGTGCGATCAAAAAAGCTTTCTTAGTGTTTGCCATATGGTTTTCCTTAGTATTTTTATAAGTTGACGTTTTTATACAGTTTGTCAAATTTTGCTAAAAAGTCAAGGAAAATCTTTGAAATAAAAGGTTATTTACGAATGGTAATTTTGCCGACGGCTTCATAGCCAAAGTATTTATTAACGCGTTTTGTGATTTCGTCCGTTTGATAAGACAGTTGTAATGCAAATGCTGGATTTGCAGCACGCACAGCAATATTAAATTTTTTATCACGAGTCTTGGTGATTGCAACCAAACGGGCAATCGATGCGATATCGTTACCCATGATTTCATCCCAACGCTTGGTCAGATCGGCATCGGATGCACGTATTCCGAACAATTTCATCAGGCCCCCAAAGGCAGAACCCATGGTCTGGGGGCGTGATGTGCGTTTGTTAAGATTTGGTTTTATTGCCATGATTTATTGTTTTTTACCTGGGTCGTGGGGTCAGGCCCCACGATGACAGTTTAATAAAAATTTTGGTCTATTTGCCAGGTTTTACATAAGTATAAACTTTCGGCATCAAGATATACATTTCACCTTGTGAATGCTGACCTTGTGCATATTTATACGCTTCGTCGCCTTTGCCAAAGAAGATGTCTGCACGGATCCAACCACGGATGGCGCTGCCAGTATCTTGGGCAATCATCAACCGTTGGAATTTGCGTCCATCAGACAGATTGGTGTTGACGTAGACAGGTAATCCCAATGTATACAGGGAATCGTCCATCGCGATACTGCGGATCTTGGACAGGGGCGTTCCAATCTTGCCAATAACATCTGGTGGGACAGACACATAGAAATAGACATAGCGCGGATTGTTATAAATCACTTCTTTTGCCAATGTTGGATTTTGGCGCAGGTGTTGCCATACGGCTTCGGATGAATAGCCGCCGGCTGGGCGGATGCCCTTGGTCTTTAGTTGTTCACCGATTGATTTAAATGGCATATCATTGACGGCTGCAAAGTTCAATTTAACCAATGTTCCATCTTCCAGTTGTAACATACCGCTGCCTTGGATCTGGATGTTCTGAACATCTACGATATTTGCCCAATACAGAACTTTTCCGATTCGGTTGTTAACAATTGTTCTTTTTTCGACACCTTTGTATGCACGCCCATCTGTTGGGATACCCATAAGTGGTTCATTGTATTGTGCGCTTTTGGTTTTAGATGCAGGGATAATTGGGGAATAGTAACCTGTGTATGTTCCCTTGTCTTTGCCGCTGTCGTCATAGATTTTATAGGGTTGGAAATGTGATTCAAACCAAGCGCGAACGGTTGCTGTATCTGCAGATGCGCTTGGTAGCATTTTGCATTTTTCTTCGAATAATGCCTGGTCTGGGACCACTTTGCCGACATATTGAATTCTGGCCTTGCAGCTGTTGCGAAAAGATTGCAGGGCGTATCGTGCATCGTCTTCACGCCATCCTGGTAATTCTGAATAAGAAGCTTTTCGTAAGTTGGGTGGGATTGACGCGCTTTTACCGGTGTGTGTTTGCGTTGAAGACGGTCTTGTTGGGCTGGTTAAATCACAGGAAGCCAAGAAAAACAGCGACACAACACTGAATATCAAAAAAGGCAACCGAACATGTCGTCTGGTTGACGGGTTTATCATTTTTTACTCTCCCACTTGTAAAATTTGGTTTATAGTGTTATATTATCATAAAATGGCACGTAAAAAAATGTGTAAATATCAAAGGAGCAACCATAATGCCAAAGTTCAATATCATTTCTCAATTCTTGAAAGATATTTCATTCGAAAGCCCAAATGTACCAGAATTATTCTTTAAACAAGACAACGGTAATGCAAAATTGGAAATCAGCATCGATGTTCAAATCAAGGGTGCAGAAAACAATTTATTTATGGTTGACCTGATCACTAAAGTACATTCTAAATTGGAAGCTGATGGCAAAACAATTTTCTTGATTGAATCTAATTATTCAGGTTTGGTCCAGATGGAAGAAGAAAAAGATGAAGAAGCTAAAAAGCGTACTTTGTTGATTGATATTCCAACAATGTTATTCCCATCTGTACGTGGTTTGGTAACCCGTCTGACATCTGAATCCGGATTCCCGACATTTACAATGCAGCCGGTAGATTTCCAGGCTTTGTACGAAGAAAAACAAAAGCAGGGCGCGCAAGCTTGATGCGAATTCGGAATGCAAATTCAGAACCGTCCAATTGGACGGTTTTCTGTTTCAAGAAGATATAGTTGGAATAAGCGGGTGGGGGCGAAAGTCATTTTAAACTTGGAGAGAGAAAAATAATCACAACGCCCCCATAACAAAAAACAAACCGCGCTTTTAAAAAAAGGGCGGTTGGATGTTGATTACTGTCAATAGAGCAGTGCGCATATTCGGCCAAGGCCTTATTTTGCAGCCATCCAACCATAATGGTTGATGGCGTTTTACATCTGCTTAGGATGTCTATTGATTGGGTAATCACACCCAGCATTGGAATACCCAATGCAAGGCCATTATATACTATTGTTTTTCCAAATTCTATCTTTTTGTGATATGATATTCCCATAATGGAAAAGTATGGGGAATGTGATATGGCAAAAGATAAATATATTTCAATGAAGAAATTTGTAAGTGGTTTTTCATTCGCAAATTTGGGTTTATTTACAGGTTTTGGAAACGGTATATATAATGCTGTTTATTCTTTGGTGCTGTTGGAAATTTTTAAAAATTCAGCAACAGTTGGTATTTACGTTTCTATTTATTCCGTGTTTTGTATGTTTGTATCGTTGTTCGCGAACGAACTGTTACGCTATTTTTCCAAGGCCAAGTTATTTTATACCGCAATGCTGGTTATGGCGCTGTTCTATTTCATGATGGGCTTTTCAATCAAGGCGGGAACGTTTATCGTTCTTGACTATTCCACCGGAATTGCGATTGTTTTGGTGTCGTTGTTGATACCGCTGTTTATGGCAGATTTTTCAAACAAAAAGATGCCAATGGCAAAATTAAATGCCAGATATCATTTATGGTTAAATATGGGTGCTTTGTTCGCGCCGATGATCGCTATGTTTGTGGCTGGCCACTTTGGTAACCGCAGTGCGTTCTTTGCCTCGGCCTTTGTTTATCTGCTTGGGTTCTGGTTCTTTAAATTTTTCAAAATCGTCCAAGAAGATAAAAAGGCCAGAAAACCAAATCCACGTCGTACCATTAAATCCCTGTGGAAAAACACGATGTCTTTCTTCAGTCGCGCAGATTTGATGCGTGCTTATATTGTGAACTTTGGCTATTATGCTTTGGCAAACATGCGTTATTTGTATGTGCCAATTATGATGATTGAAAGGGGTTTTTCCAAAGATGCCCTGGGGCTGGTTTTGACAATCGGTATTGTCCCATATCTGGTTCTGTCTGAACCAATGGGGCGCTTGGCTCGTAAATACGGTACAAAGCCTTGGCTGACCATCGGATTTCTGTCCTTTGCGGCATTTTCCATCTGGGCCACATTTGCAACAGGGTGGGCACTGCCAATTATCTTTATCTTGTGGCAAATATCCGGCGCATT
>JAIRLP010000086.1 GCA_031259365.1 Rickettsiales bacterium | reverse complement strand
CAATGATCAGCGCATTGGATTGCGTGGATACAGAAAATACTGTTATTATTTGTGCACCTTTCACAATGTTGGGCGCCGGGTCCGACAAAGTATTCATCGGGGCGCAAGACGTCAGCGCGCATGACAAAGGGGCGTACACTGGTGAAGTATCCGCAAAAATGCTGAAGGACGCTGGCGCGAAATATGTTATCGTTGGTCACAGCGAACGCCGCCAATATCATGAAGAGACCAACAGTATCGTCCGCCAAAAAGCCGCTGCCGCATTGGCAAACGGTTTGATCCCTATTATTTGCATTGGCGAAACAATGGAAGAAAAAGAAGCTGACAAAACATTTGATGTTATTGAATCTGGCGTAAAAGAATCTATTCCAGCCGATGTGCAAACAGATATCATCGTTGCATACGAACCACGTTGGGCAATTGGTGCTGGTTTAACACCAACATCTGCCGAAATCAACGACGCACATACATTAATTGCAAAAACATTGGATTCTATGGGACTGAAAGACACACCTGTATTATATGGTGCATCCGTCAAAGGAAGCAACGCCAAGGAAATTATGTCTATCCCAAATGTTGATGGCGTATTAGTTGGTGGGGCATCCTTGAAAGTGGATGACTTTATACCTATAATAACAGCAATGTAAGTCATGTTAACATATAATAATATGGGCGTGGATGCGCCCATAACAATTGACAAATGGACAGGGATATGGAAAATAAAAAAGAAGTAAAAGTCGAAGAAGTAAAATTGTCTGATATTGAAAATGTTGCGAATGACAATCAAGTCACAGAATCAGATAACTCAGAAGTTGACGCTTTGAATGCCAAAGTATCTGAATTGAATGACAAGTATCTGCGTCTGGCTGCAGAATTGGAAAATACACGTCGCCGCGCGGCGCTGGATGCAGAAAATACGGCACGCAGTCGTGTGATGTCGATTTCTGCGAATTTTTTGCCTGTGATGGACGCAATTGATGCGGCTTTGGGTCACAATCCAAGTGACGAAGGTATTCAAGCAATGGCGCGGGCCATGGAATCTGCTTTTGCAAAATCCGGAATTGTAAAAATTGAATCAATGGGTCAACAATTAAACCCACAGTTTCATAATGCAGTCCAGGTTGCGGAAACACCTGCCAGTGACGAACCTTGTGCTGTGAAACCTGTGCCAAATACAATTGTTGCTGAATTGCAGACCGGATATATGTTTGGCGATACTGTGTTGCGCCCCGCCATGGTTGTGGTAAGTAAATAACAAATATTTTTGCCTTGTGAACTTTTTTTATTCGGCACGTTCGCAAATAATACAAATGCCCAACTGACAAGACTGTATCTTTTAAATACATAAAAGCCCTCCGTCATCCCTGTGATAACATTTCGTCGTCACCCCTGCATTGACTTATTTTGACATTTAATAACTGTCAAAATAAGAACAGGGGTCACTGTTTATATATACAAGAGGTTCCCGCCATCGGGTCCCGCGGAAAACAGTTGTTTTTCGTGGGTGATTCTTTGCCTGAATGACGATACGGTACATTTCTGTCAGATTGAGTAAATACAAATATCAAAAGCCGCCCAAAGGGACGGCTTTTGATTTATTAAGATAACAACGATTTCTTAGAACTCGTATCTTGCGCCCAGCAGAACTTCATGAGAAGACAGGGTTGCCTTTTCCGTGATATAATTTCCGCTACCGACGTGATAAGTCGCCCCTTTGACTGTTCCCAAGCTCGCATAGCGATAACCGATATCCAAAGAAAGATTATCGTTTATGGAATAAGCGACGCCCAGCCCCGCGTTCCAAGTAAACTTGTTCTGGTCGAAATCCACAGTCGAGCCGCTGAAAGAGGTACTGCCGTCAATCTTGGCAAATCCGGCACCCGCGCCGATATAAGGAACAAATGCAGAACCGGTTTCAACATCATAATACGCGTTCAGCATATAGGTCTGAGATTTGAACTTGGCATCCAGCGATGTTCCCGGAACCGTTTTATTTTCAATTGTATATTTGGATGAACCGTTTACGCCAAATTCAAATTCGGCGCGGACTGATCCAAAGATTGCTTCTGTCGGAACGGAAAAGCCGACTGCCAGTTTATTGCCCAATACTTGGTCGCTTTCGTCGCTTCCTTTCATAAGCACGCCAATAAGGCTTGGATATGTTTCTGCATTCTTTGCGTATGTGATTCCATAAGAAATCTTTTCAGAGATATATGACTTGACCTCAACCGCGCCCGCAGAAGCCGCAGTAAACGCGATTATACCGATTATTAAAAGTTTTTTCATAATTTTTCCTTTCCTTGGTTAAGGGCCTTTTATAGTGCGTATAATCACTATAATTTGTTATTATTCTACCCCCCCCCCCGCAAAAATCAAGCTAATTCTTAAAAATTTTATGCCAAGATTTTTGCTGATTTTTGCGGTGTCATTGATACTCTTGGCAATTTCTATGATTCGTTAAAAAACATTCTTTGTGATTCGGCGCCATTTTTACGATGCTGGGCAGACATCCCCCGCCACCGTGAAAGTCCAAGGTTGAATCATAATAAGTCCCCGCAGGCAGCTTGCAGGTGTTGACGGTGGCGTTTGCCGCCCGCCGTGCTGGTGCCGCGAGCCTTGGTCATCAGCGCGTTGTTTGTGTAAATACTGTCGGCTTCGGGACAACTGCGTGCAGGTCGGAAGCGCAGAGCCACCAACGAGGCTATAAGCATGCTTGGGCATGAAGCCGGAATATAGTCTGATAATTCAAAGTCACCTGTCGAGTCGTCATTAGTATTTACCAAAGAAGTCGCACTATGAACCGACAGCATTATAATAACGCCCATCATCAAAAATAACCGACATTTTTGTCTATCATTATTTTGGCAAGAAACGACGCCTAGATTCCAACTTTGTGGCTGAATTTCATCATAAAGAACGATTCATTTCCAAAAT
>JAIRLP010000078.1 GCA_031259365.1 Rickettsiales bacterium | reverse complement strand
TTAGCAGTTGTACCTGCCGCATTTGCTGCAACAGCGCGTCCAAGTGTACTTGGTACCGCATCAGCTAGATTACCAACACTTACCGCGAGTATTAACAGTGCAGCAACAGCTTCGGCCAGCACAGCCACCACTTTGGCGACAAACGAATGCGTTGATGCTTATACCAGCTGTTTGAAATCTGCTGAAATCTGCGGACAGAATTTCGAAGAATGTACGAATAAAACATTATTCTTCTCCAAAAAATCTTTGTGCGCCAGCACTTTGATGCAGTGCAACACAGCCGGGATCACCAGCCTGTTTGGTTCTGCCACTCAGACTGCATTTGCGAACAAAAACGCTACTGGCGACTATATCTACCCAACAGACGGCAGTGTATTGGGTCAAATGATCGAAGCCGCACATATCTCTAACCGTTATGACACCAGTTCTTGCGTAAGACGTTATACAACTTGCTTGAAAAAAGATGACGTTTGTGGCGCAGACTTTGAACTGTGTACATCTAATACAGAATTTAAGAAACAGAAATTGTTCTGCGAATCCACATTGGCGCGTTGCCAAAACGATGGCTTGACAGAATTGTTTGGCACAACCAGCATGGCTGCTAATCCGACGGCGGGTTCTCGTATCGGCATCATGATTTCCGAAGGCGCTTCATTGGCCGCTGTGAACGCTGTTGCCACTTGTTACAAGGTTGCAGACCAATGTATTTTGAATGCATGTGCCTTAAATCCTTATAAATGTAAAGAAGGATCCAACCGTATATTGGTATCCAGTGTTGATACGATTAATGAAGACGGCACAACAACGACAACTAATAACTATGGCACAGATGCCGTGAACCGTAATGAAATCAGCGGTTTCATCAGAAACGCTTGTGCTGATACAATCGGTGGAAATAAATTCTGCTATGCAACATTCTTGGGTAACGGCGCAATGCCAACTAATTCTCAGTTGCAGGACGAAGATAATCGCGGCGATATCTATGCAGAAGCTTATTCATCCCGTATGAACGATTCTATGAGATCCAAAATCGATGATTTGATCGAAAAATTTGAAAAGAAGACAAAACAGCGTTGCCAAGATGCAATCGTAAGTTGCGGTATGCGTTCTTGTGGCGAAGGCAGTGGCGCAGCTTGCTATGCATCAGCATTTAACGCTGCAAACACTATCAAGGGTGTAACAAATCCATCTACTTTGACTGATATTAAATATGGATGCGAAGCCGTGGTTAACAATGATACTGCATGTAAGTATTCAGCTGCAACATTCCAAATAACAACTGGAATGCTAAGTTTCTTGGATACAAACTTGTTTGATGTATTGTTTACCTCACCTGATGATACAAGGATTACAAAACCGGATCCGGTTGGTGCGGTTGCTGCATTGAACGCTAAACTGTCCTTGTCTTATAACCAGGCAGCTTTGGATACAATGAAACGTCAGTGTCAGACAGTTGCAACAGGTTGTGTAAAAACAATGTGTGGTGCTGATTACACAAACTGTTACCGCAACCGTACAGACGTTTATTCAAACCTGACAAATACAGATTCAGATTCCTTTAACAAAAGTATGAACAAAGTTGGTGGTGTTCTGGATTATACAGTGGTATTGGGCTTGTGCCTGAATACAGTAAAAACAAACCCAGTATGTGAAGAACATATCAAATCCGAAGCAGCACGTGCAAGAGCTGGCCGAGATGTCACCAGCGTTTGGGGTGGTGCAACCAGTGCCAGGGACGGTTGGTTGGGCGCGAGTACTTATTCTGCAACTGAAACAACCAGCACATACCAGGACATGGACGCCGACGACAATCTGTTGTGCACAACAGCAGCGAACGGTAGTGGTCAGATCGCACGTTGCGATGATGTCAGCGGCTTGTACATCCATCCATATATGATTTCAGAATCTGCATATAACATTGCCCGGGCAGAAAGTACAATCTTTCGTGACTTGGTATTTGATTTGGAAAAAGAAGCCCAGGCTATCTATAATTCTAAATTGACCAAGCAACAGAACTTGTGTCTGCAGGGTAACAATGGCGGTATCATCGGAACCAAAGATCTGGGTGGAACATTCCAGTGGGTAAAACTGCGTAACAACAAAGTTCCTGCCAGCTATTCTACCAAGGGTCTGGAAACAAAACAGTTCGTTGCATCTAATGAATTGTATGGATCTTTCTGCCGTATCCGCGTGACATTGCAGTCTGATGACAAGAAAATCCAAGACGCTATCAGCGCGGGCAAAGATTGGGGCACAGCATATTTCGCAGCAGGTGATACATTCACTTGCGGCAGCTGGATCCCAGAAAAAGAATTGACCAATATTTCACAAGCTGTTGGTGACGAAGCCAAATCTGAAGCAAAACGTGGTGACAGCCGTACACGCACCTGGATGACACTGTTGGGTACAGTTGTAGGTGGTGCGGGTGGCGCAATTGCCACAAACGCATTGCAAAAAGGTAGTCTTGGGGGATTATTGGGAACAACAAATAAAACAGACGAAAACACCACAACGAAAAATCAGTGTGTTAACTACGTTAATTCGTACAAGCAAATGGCCAATGGCAAGAGTGCCGCTGGTTATGGTAATGCTGCAATTGAAGCAGCTAAGAAACTGGGGGATTTGTCTGACAGTGATGCCCGCTTGACAGTTGCAAGAGATGCAATTAATGCTGCATCTAACCAGTCTTTGATTTATGAAGATGAATTTGGCACAGCAGAAGAAATAAGAGCTAAAGCTGATGCAATTACCCAAGCACGCAACAAAAAGAACGTTGCAAATATATCTATGGACACACTGAAAATATTCTGTGAAACAGAAGTGGACAGTGCCAAGGGCAGCAAGAAGACAACTGTTAACCTGATTGGTACAGGTGTTGGTGCGATCGCAGGTGGTGTATTGGCTTACCAGGCAACTAAAAGTGTCCAGGACGCATCAGCTGAAAACGCTGAAGCCAAGGCCAAGGCAGAATGGATGGAAGATGTTGGTAATCATATTCGTTGTTATATCGGCGCAGACGAAGTTGGTATGTATTCCGATATCATCAGTACTGAAATGGAATAAGACCTATCTGGGGTCAAAAAAACGAAATCCAGCACAGGGATGGAATAAAGCCCATACAGAAATCAAAAAAACCGACATAATGTCGGTTTTTTTATTACCCCTTTTTTATCTGTTATCTCATGGACGTTATTATACCCAGAGACGATTTATTTCCCTTTGATGTCACCCCGGCAAAGGCCGGGGCCCAGGTTATGATGCTTTTACTTTAAAACTTGGATCCCGTATTGTCTTTCTATGACCTGGGTCGTGGGGGCCAGCCCCACGATGACAGCCACGTGATAAATAAGTTTGAAACAACATGGTCACAGGACAACAAGAGAACAACATAACAGGATAGATATATCAGAAAACAAAACCCCGCCATATGGCGGGGTTTAACTTTTTAAATAAATTCCCCTGCACAAGCTTGTGGAATTATTCATCTTTTGGATTATTGGATTTCTGAAATCAACCCAGATAATCTTTTAACAGTTTCCACATCATTCAATGCGACACCAATTGTATAAGCGGATTCCAAATCTGATCTGGCGGATTCAATATTACCCAAGTTCAAATTCAATGCAGCTGATTTTTCGAAATACATCAACGCACGTCTGGACAGGTCTTCACGAGCGTCAGCAGTTGTTGCACCCTGGATCTGTTCAGAAATCACACGGATTGCAGACATATAATCATTGACCGCATCTTGGAATCTGTTCATTGCCGTGTATGCTTCTGCACGTTCAGCATATACTGTTGGGTTTACAACACCTTCTGGTCTTGCCAATGAATTTGTGTAATCGGCAACGGCGCCTTCCCAATTTTTCAACCACAAATTCAACTGACCGCGTTTTGCATAAATGTCACGCAACTGCAAGATATCGTTTGGACGAACAGCACGTGTAGCCAACGCATTGTTAATATCTGCCAATGCAGCCGAACAATCTTCTAATCTTGTGTACAACAAAGCGCGATCATAAAACGCAACTGAATTCAAGTTATCCATTTCAATAACTGTGTTAAAGTCTTCTAATGCAGCTGGATAGTTGCCCGATTGCATATAGGCTTCGCCCCTTAAAATATATGCATCTGGTAATGGTGCTTCTGTGTCAATCGCAACAGAAAAATCAGAAATTGCATCATCGATGTTGCCTGACAACAACTTGGCCTTTCCAGAATCCAAGTAATCATTTGCCTGCATCAAAACTTCTTCGGTTATTTCGACATTATTTGCGATTGGGTGCAAGATACCGTGGCTGCGGCCCAAGATATAAAATGTTGCAGAAATAAAGAATAAGATGATAAACCAGTAAACATAAATCGACAATGACCAAGCATTAAACTTTGGCGCAGTCTTTTCACCCCTTGCGCTGACAGCCATCACCGGCTTCTTGGCGGTTGCGGTCTTGGTCGGTATTTTTTTCTCGGAGGCCAACTTTTTTGAAGTTGCTGTTTTCTTTTTCATTAAAATCTCCTACTCTCTTAATTCTAATTCTAGAAAGATTTCGACATCAGGTCAATGCTTTTCTGCGCGATTTCAATAATTTCCCCTGTGGAGAGATTTCCTAGCCTAACAGGCCCATAAGAAATACGATGTAACTTCTTCACCGGCACCCCAACGGCGTTCAAAACAATACAAACTTCGTTCTTTTTACCCTCGGTAATTGTAACCTGTAACTCATTATTTTTAAGAACTTTAATTTTCATTGGGCGATATTTAATTCCATCCACAGTTATTCCCTGGCGCGCACGATCCAGCTTAGAAAAATCAGTTCCTGACACCGTTGCAATATAAACACGTGGGATATTTGACAAAGGCAAAGTTAATCGACGTGCCAGACCGCCATCATTGGTTAATAACAATAATCCGGTTGTTTTATAATCCAGACGGCCAACATATTTCAGGTTTTTATATTGGGCTGGCAATACATCATAAATGGTCTTGCGTCCTTCGGGATCACGCGCCGTTGTCATTGTGTTAATTGGTTT
>JAIRLP010000063.1 GCA_031259365.1 Rickettsiales bacterium | reverse complement strand
CATTGCAGGCGCCAACATTGTTTCAATATTAAACAAATCGTGGTCTGCAGATGTTGCACCTACCAAAGCGATTGTGCCAACGCTTAATGCGAATGCAAATGCGCCAAATGGTTCTTCGTTAATTACTGCCCAGAATCTATTCATTTTATCCACCTAATCCTATTATAAAATCACCTGACCGCCGATACGTGCAGTAGATGGCAGTGGGCCAAAACTGCTGTTACGGCTGACATAGATGTTTCCCTTGACTGTGAATATACCACAAAACTTCAACATGTCAACATTACGCAAGAATAAATCGCCTTCGATTACTGTGTTGCAAGGCAGGGTGTACTTGCGCATGTTTTGCAGGTACAGGTTGCCTCTGATTTTTGCGCCACATGACAATTTATTTTCACCTGGAAATTCACCATCGATGAATACATTGCCATTTACAACATATGTTTTCTTTTCTGCTTTGAATGTATTTGCTGTTGTATTGCAGCAAGGCTTTGAAACTTTTTTCAAAGGCAGTGTAATTGTTTGTACAGACTGTTTTGTTTCATTTTCCACTTTTACGATTTTTTTCTGATCTACCTTTACATCTGTCTTTGCAGTACTTACAGGAACTGATTCAGCCGCAACAAATACAACTGTTTTTTTGCCACAACCCGTCATATCAATAATCAGCATGCTGAACAGTACTATGATGGACATCAATAAAGTCAGATTTACCAAGCCAATCAAATCAATAGAACGGATCCATGACCAAATTTTGCTGAATAAGCGAGCCAGTATACGGAAAGGCCAGGAAATAACATTCCAAACCTTTGTCCAAAAAGTGGACTTATTCGTTTTTCTAGCCTTAGTCGTATTCTTTTTGGCTTTTTCAACACGACGGGCCGCGATTTTCATTTTCAACTGTCTAACATATTCGCACCTTTGTTAGTTGCTGTTTAAGTTAATTATGTCCTAAAAATACTATTTGTCAAACGATTTGTCAATAATTTATCAAAAAATGTTTATTTGGGTTGATGGGAAGAAAAAACGCTTGAATTCTGCGATAATCACGCTATATATAAGGCATGAAAAGATGGAAAAATATGAATTTAAAGAAGAAAATTTTAAGCTTATCAATATTTTTGGCAACATCTGGCTATTCACTTGCACAGGCACCCGATTCAAGTCCTGTGGACAGTTTTTCTATACAATCGGTTTCACAGACGACAGATTCTATACCTGCGGATACTTTGATCACGCATCACGCTAATATTGTTGCCGGACCAGCATTGTTGGATACCAGTAAACCAACAGTGCCAATGCCGTTGACCGAAGTCAAGCAGTTGCCAGATACGATCTGGGATTATGCTTATCCGGTCTTGGAAGAACCTTGGGTTGTCCTTAATGATGACGGAACAATTATGACGTTCAGATGCAGCGGGCTGTATTTTAATAAGTCTTCTAATAAAAGAAGTCGTGGATTAAACCGTTCCAATTCAGAATACTTGTATGTTGATGATCAGTATGAAGAATTATGGCGCATTGGTATGGACGATATAAAAAGACGTCTGGGGATCAAAAATGAAGAAGTGCAGCTGGATCTGGTTATCCAAACCATCGCTTATCATAAAAAGCAAAAAGACGTGGCTGAAAGAGAAAAAGCAGCGGTTCTTGATTGGCGCAAGCGTCCTTATAAGGAAATGCGTTATGTCGAAAATTTTGTAGATATGATGAATCACAGAAGGTGGGGTCTGAACAGTCGCGGACGTCTGACGCATGAAATGTATTTGCGTAATAACAGGTATAAATCCAAATAAATAACCCGCCAGTGGCGGGTTTATTTGTTTAATATGGTTTGGTATAGTTCTTATTCTATTATTTATTGTTGCATTTGCAATTGGATTTTCTGTAGAATAAAAATAAAGATGAGGAATTTGAACCATATTTTTACCCCAAATCTGCGTGCGGGGAGTGTGATGAAAGGGCTTGCCATTTTTGGCTTGATTGTGTTGTGTATTCCTGCGCAGGGGAATGTTTCATCCAAGGATTATGTAGATCGGATTCAGACCGCTCTTGCCGCCAGTGTCGCAAATGTTTATACCAAATCCGAATCAGATGCGCTTTATGCGACCGCCGCTCAGGGTGTAAAAGCTGATACGGCAGTGCAGCCTGGATCATTGCATACAGTCGCGACATCCGGGGATTACAACGAACTGAAGAACAAGCCGGTCGTAAATTCTCTTTACAATATTCTATCAAATCAAAAGGTAGACGCTACGACGAACGATGAATTTTTTCTGGATATGGATGGACTGCGATTCAAAGTTATAAAACAAAGCACTGCAAACTATTGGGCCGCCCGAATTATAAACAATACAGGTGCGTCGGTGAGTTATGCTTCGCGCGGGATGCATCAGTATTCTGGTGTTCAGCTGACTGGTAAACAGGGCACGATTGCCAGTGGCGCGGAATTAAACCCAGACACCGAATCTGGCGACATTGGGTATTCCCAAGGCGACGTGTTTATAACGCATTTCTTTGACAACACGAACATGCATCTGTATCGCTGGACTATCCATGTAAATCAAAAAGATGCGATAATGGTTTTAGAAAAATTGAACTAGCTGAAACGATAGACAGATATTCAAATAAAAAACTCGCCCTTGGCGGTTTTTTATCATTTCATATAATCATTATTCCATCTGCGGATTTCATCACAAAATTCGCCAGGACAAGTTCAGCCAATGACATTTTGATATAGAATTTTTTATGTGTTACA